>CAYLJT010000187.1:0-11621 GCA_964383995.1 uncultured Polyangiaceae bacterium | reverse complement strand
AAGACCAGCCCGGCGATCTCTTGGTAGCCAGGCATGCCATCGAAGTCCCACGCGGCAAACTCCTCGACGATCGAAGCGCCCAAGCTGTGCCCGACCAGGATCACCCGCGCCTTGCGCTCGCTCTCTGGCACAAGGCCTATCACGGCGCGCAGGTCGCCGACCGTGGTCGAAAGGCCCCACTCGGACATGTAAGGCACGGTCGCCGGGTCCACGAACCCCGCGAACGTCTTACCTTCCAGCGGCTCTTCTTCGAAGTAGTAAGGCGTTATCACCTCGGGGCGCCGCATGACCTCGGCAAAATCGAGGGCGTGGTGATCTTCCAGCATGTTCGACCGCCGGTCGATCGCCCAGGCCTCCAATGCGTCGGCACCGGACGAGCGGCGGACGATCGATCTTGCCATGGAGTCGTAGCTGCCTGCCCCACCCAGAAAACCAGGCATGAGCACGGCGATGGAGCGGGCCGCGAGGGGTGGATCGGCGTCGACCCGGTAGCGTACGACGCGCACCACGTTCTGCTCCGGAGGCGTGTCTGACCCGTCGAGGGGGTTGGGAGGTGGCACGACACCCGGGACCAGGAACACCTCGCGCCGAATTCTTACCGCCCCCTCCTCGACAACCATCGAGCTCGCGGGCGGCACATAGGCCAGCACGTCTTCCCCTTCGGCGGCGTCACCACAGCCCATCGTGCCCGGCGTAAAGGCAGCAACAAAAAACCCAAGGAGCCATGAACGACGGGACAAGCGGCGCATCGGGGCCAGAGTAGCCGCCCGAACTGCCTATTGTCGAGCCAACAATTGTGCTTGAGCAAATTCGAAAGGACCCGTAAACATGGGGGAATGTCCCTTCGTCCGCTGCTCTTTTTGGCTCTTTCTTCGCTCGCTGCGCCCCTTTTTGCCGCTGGTTGCTCCGACGACCCCAAAACAGAGGCAACCGGCACCTCGAGCACCTCTACGGGCAGCGGCGGCTCGGGCGGCGATGGAGGTGGCAGCGGCGGCGACAGCGGCTTTCTGATGGCCCCCCACACACCCTTTCCCACACTGACAGGCTCGCCGTCGGCGGTGATCGCGCACCCCAAGCTCGTCAGCATTCTGTTCGAGGGCAACCCCTACGCAACCGAGCTCGATGCGGCGGCCAAGCACATCATGACGTCCGACTGGTTGGCTGCCGTCGGCGCCGATTACGGCGTGGGGTTGGGTGAGCACCTGATGACGTACACCATCCCCGGGCCTGCGCCGACAACCCTGGACGATCCTACCATGCTCGACATGGTCGACCAGCTCATCCAGGCGGGCACCCTCCCTCCCCCGGGAAATCCCGCCGATGTCATCTACGTCGTGCACGTCCCCGCGGAGACGTCGTTCGACGACGGCGATGGCTACATCGTGTGCGACGGCTTCTACGGCTACCATTGGCAATACGAGATGACGAGCGGCACAATCACCTACGCCATCGTCGGCGATTGTGACGATCTCCTGGACGACATCACCGGCACCCTGGCCCATGAGATCATCGAGGCCGCGACCGACCCCGGACCGGACGGTGGATACTACCTGGACACGGCCGACGACGACCCGTGGGTAGCCTTTTACGGCTCCGAGAATGCCGACCTCTGTGACTACGCACCTTACCATGTGGAAGGCGGCTTCGCCTACCAAAGGAGCTGGGGCGCCACGGCCGCCGCCGCCGCCGCGAGCTCACCTTGCGTGCCTTCTCCGGCGGACGAAATCTTCTTCGATGTGAGCGCCGAGCCTGCGAAGATCGTCAACGTCGCGGCCGGACAATCGGCGGAGTTTACCCTCACCGGCTGGTCCACGGCGCCCATGGCCGACTGGAATCTTACCCTCGATCCCGAGAGCTACACCGAGTTTGTCCCGGACGTTTTGCTCGACAAGGCCACCATCAACAATGGGAAGACCGTCAAGCTGACCGTCAGCGTGCCAGCGGGCACGCCGCCTGGCCAACTGGGCGCCGTCGTGATCTACTCGGGCGACGACTACTACCGTTATTGGCCTGTCGCGGTGATGTCCCAATAGCCAGGGAGTGGCCCATGCCCAGAGAAAGCCCCATGCCGTCTTCGAAAACGCTCGTTTTTGTGGCTTCTTTGGCGTTGCTCGCGGGCCTCGCCCTCGGCGGCTGCTCCTCGGAGAGCGACGCGGTCGACTTTGGCGCAGGTGGAGGTGACGCGACGACCTCGTCCGTCGCGACGACGAGCTCGTCCAGCGCCGCGACGTCGTCCACGTCGAGCACGGGGAACGGAGGCAGCGGAGGAGAAGGCGGTCAAATGCCGACAAACAACGGTTTTCCAGCGGCGTGGCCCGACGGCCTCTCCTGCGGCAGCGAGCCCGACGTCACCGTGTGGGAATATGACTCGGACACGTTCATCTTGCGCCAGTCGCTGTGCACGAACTTCGAAGGACCCTTTCTCTACCTCTTGTTCGGCGAAGACCGCGCGCTCTTGGAAGACACCGGCACGGGCGACGTGGACGTGGCCGGCGTGGTGCAGGGGATCATCGAAGATTGGCTACAAAAGAAGGGGAAGAGCAGCGTCGAGCTTATCGTCTCCCACTCCCACGGGCACGGCGATCACGTGGGCGGAGATGGTCAGTTCTCCGGCAAGCCCGACACGACCGTGGTCGGCAAGGGCACGTCGTCCGTGCAAGACTTCTTCGGTATCCAGAGCTGGCCCGATCAAATAGTCACGTACGACCTGGGGGCGAGGGTCATCGACGTCATCCCCATCCCTGGGCACCAGTCGGCGCACATTGCCTATTACGACCGCAGGCAGAAGCTATTGCTCACGGGCGACACGCTCTACCCAGGCCGCCTCTACATTGAAAACTGGAACGACTACGTGGCGAGCATCGGGCGCCTCGTCGACTTCGTGGAGGCCGGCAGCCCGGTGAGCTGGGTCCTCGGGACGCACATCGAGATGAAGGCTGCGGGCGGAGACTACGCGTTCGGCGCGAACAAGCACGCAGGCGAGCACGCGCTCGAGCTTAGCTACGATGTGCTGTTGGAGCTGAATGACGCGGTGCAGGCGATGGGCGGCTCACCCCAATACGAGGAGCACGCCGACTTTATCATCTACCCGCTTTGAAGGGCTTCAGGGGATCTTGCTGATGAGCTGATCGCCGAGCTTGGGCTGATCGATCTTGCCAAACCAGATCGACCACGTGGCCTTCATGAAGTCGATGCCATCGACGGTCGCTTTGGCGCCACCCACCGTGAAGGTGGTGGACTTCTTGGCGGCGTCGTACTGAATGGTGACCTTGGAGTTTTCCTTCAGCTCCCCCGAAAAAGCCGCCACGGCCGAGCTAATCTTGCCGCCGTCGCTGTAGCCATTCATGGCGTACGCGTCGCGCAAGGCCGTCACGATCTTCTCCTGCTCGACGTCGCGCTTCATGGTCCATACGAACTTCTTGTCGACATCGGCATCGATCACCGCCTGCTTCGACTTCGAAGGCAGTGTCTTCATGTAGTGGCTAATCGCGTAGACGTTGATGTCGACGAACGCGATGGTCTTCACGCGGATGCCGGAGCCGGTGAGCGTCCAGTCGTCGGCGTCCGCGACCCGAGGCAGGGCCATCACCGCGAGCGCGAGGAGCATGAGGGTTCCGAACAGCGATGCGAGGGGGTGTTTTCGGGCAAGCTTCATGGGAAGAAGCTTCCCCCACCTTCTCGCCAGCGTAAAGGACGTTTCGTAGCGCGGACTGGTACGGCCCTCGCTATGCTTGAAAGCGATGAACGGCCAATCCGAAATCCTGGTTGCCACCGACTTCCTCCCGGCCTCGAAAAAGGCCCTCGCCTTGGCCAAAACCATGGCGGACGCCCTGGGGCTACGGATTTTGTTGGTGCATGTTTGCGAGACCCCCTTCTACCCGTACCCGGGCGTCGATCCTGTGCTCCACCCGAGCCTCAACAACGAAATCACGCAGGTTCTGGAGGCCGCGCTGGTCAAAGAAGCGGCGCTCGTCGGAGGCTGCGAGACGGTGTTGAAAAAGGGCGACCCTGCGGCCGAGCTGATCGAGCTGATCGAGGCGAGAATGCCGCGCTACGTCGTCATGGGCACCGAAG
Organism: uncultured Polyangiaceae bacterium; assembly: GCA_964383995.1. Taxonomy (GTDB): domain Bacteria; phylum Myxococcota_A; class Polyangia; order Polyangiales; family Polyangiaceae; genus CAYLJT01. The sequence goes on along the minus strand of CAYLJT010000187.1, from coordinate 7,547 downwards.
GAAGAAACGCGTTGGGCCGCGCAATTTTCGGCAGCACCGCGCTGAAAGTGCACCGCCGAAGCCCGGTCCCCGTGCTCTCCGTGCGCGCCGACGAGAGCGCCGAATAGCTCGGCGCCCATCGTGGACCCAGCGCGCGCTTTCGAGGCCTGACCCAGGGCCGAGCGCTACAGGCAGAGCTCCTTGATGAGCGCCAGGCGCTCGCCCTCGACACCCCGGCTCGTGCATGTCTGGACGAGGCGGTTCGACTCGGTGATCGGCCGTGACTCGGGCGTGTAGAAGAGGGCCGCGACGTGACCGAGCCAGGGCTCCATGCCCATGGCGTAGATATAAACGTGCTTGGGGTGGAACACGTCCATGAGCGCCACGGCCTTGTCGCAGTCGGAGCCATCGAAGCGCCGAGAATGGTCGTTTTTGCGCAGTACGGGGTGAGTGAACATAGGCCCGTAAAGCCACGTCATCGGCGCTCCGTCGCACTCCATGCCCACGAACAACACGTCGGCGTCTCCAAGCTTGTCGTGGATGTGGTCGTACATGGCTGGCTCGATGTTGTTCGAGTCAACGGCCATAAGCACCTTGCGTTCGCCGAGGCGCACCAAAATGCCCATTTTCGTGCGAATATCGAGGTCCCCGTGCTCACCCAAGAAGGGCACGCCCGTGATGCTGCCGTCTTCGAGCGCGATGGATTCCATCTCTCCAAGCTCGATGACATTCTTGAAGCCGACCTGCTCCAAAATGAGCTTGAGCGAAGGGTCAATCAAGCTGTCACCGCGGCTGCGCGGGACGACGATGGTCTTGATACGATGACGCAGCTCCAACATCGTCTCGAAGAGCACGTGGTCTTGGTGGTTGTGCGAGATGACGAGGTAGTCAATCTCCTGGGGGATGTCTGCGTGGCTGAAGCGGTTCGGGCCGCCGTCGACGTCGTAGCTCACCATCGAGTCGAACAGGATGCTCGTGCCCTTGCGCTCGATGAGCACGCAGGCGTGCCCAAAGTAGCGAATGCGCACCTCGTCGCCGAAGTAGGGAGTGCGTGGCTTCGGTGGATCGCTCGTGAAGAACGTCGAGAAGAGCTCGGTGTCTTCGGGCGAGACGCCCACGATCTCGCAAATTTCCGCGAAAGGACGGGCCTTGTAGCGAGTCTCGTAGAGCTTGTCGAGCTTGTCCGAGGCAAAGGGGATAGGCAGCATCAGCTCTCCCGGACCGGGCAGCCGGGGAGTGGAGAGCCTAAAGGGCCGTTGATCGGGGTTGAGCAGCGACAGACACATGCTCTGAAGCTCGGGCTTGTAAAAGGCGCTCTTGAACAAAAGCCGCTCGAAATAGCGGGGCGCCGCGACGTCGCGCATGTCGTACACGAGCTCGACATAGCCCTTCAGTACCTCGGGGACTTTGGCATAGAGCTCTTCGAGGGAGCCCCCTTTGGCCTCGTTCGCGAGCATGTGATCGAGCTCGGCGACGGCGTCGGCGAGGCCCAACAGATCGGCGTGCTCGCGCTCGGTCTTCTCCAAAAGCGCCTGTATCTCGGGCGCCCGCTCCGCCGGATGATCGATGAAAGGACCGCCTTTCATGGCCGGGTTCGAGAGCGCCGAGACGTGGACCTCGGGCGCCTCGACGAACGAACGCATGAGTGGCAGATGGGTGTTCTTGATGAACATGCCCGCCGAGAGCGGCGGGATCAGGTACGCCCAGACGTACCATTGATTGAACAGTGGCTCGAGGACGGCGTTGGGGCGCAGAAAAACGGGCTTCGAATCCATCACGAGCTCCTCTGAGGCAAGGCGACGAGGTTAGCAGCGCGGCCCCGCTTTCGGAAGCCTCGTGTGCATGGATCGGGGGCGCTCACGAGGTGAACGCGGTGCGCGCCGCGAGCAAAATCTGCGGCGCTTTGCGCTGTTCTAGGCGCGGCGGTCAGTCGGGGAGGAAGTTCTGAATGGCCCAGTCGACCTGCGGAGCCATGCGGTCCATCTCGGCCTTGGAGCCGCCGGCCTCGACGACATAAACCCAGTCGTCGGTGACGAAGAGCGCGATTCGGTAGTTGTGCGGGTCTTTCTCTTCGTCGTGGCCAAAGCGCATCTCGGTGCCGTCGGAGCCGTCGCGGGCTTTGACCTTCTTGGTCTCGAGCAGGGCATAGCCACCCATCGCGCGCAGGCGATTTTCGACCGCGCGTGACCAGAAGCCAAGATCGCCCTTCGGCGACTCGTTCTTGAAGGCGCGAATACCGAGCACGACGCCGTCCGCGGTCGTGGCGCGCCACTCGTTGTCGACATAGCGGTCTTCGCCCATGTCGACGAAGCCCGGGGGCACGGCCGGCTCGAAGGGGAGGCCGCAGCCCGATGTGAAGAAGGCGATGGATGCGAGCGCGAACAGGGTAGTTAGGCGGGCCATGGCGCTCCTCACAGGTTCATCAAGCGCGAGAGGGAGAGATCGTAGAGCCAGGGGACCGGGAGACGAAAGTCCTCGGTCCCGACACGCTCCACCGCGCGGGGCTGGAATACGACGGTAATCGTCGAGAACGCCGCGCGATCACGGAGATACTTCAGCCGACCTTCCAAGCGCTCGAGCTCACGCGTGACCCGCCCGAGCTCGCGCTCGATGAGCAGCGAGTCTTCGACCTTCGTGGCCTTTTGCAGCAGCTCGGCGAGCCTGTCGCGCATGGCGCGGGCGTTTCGCATCTGGATGTCGAGGTCGCGGTACTCCTCGGTGACGTCTTGCACACTAACGTTGCGCCTCAAAACATCACCCATGCCGAGCACGCGTTTCATGGCCTCGTCGAAGCGTTCGACGGGCACGCGCACCTGAATCGTCGTGTCGTCGCGGCGCGCCAAGAACCCGCCAAGCTCGCGGGAAAGTGCCTCGATTTTGTCGATTTGCGAGGCCACTTCGTAGGAGGCCATGGTGACCTCCGCCGTATAGATGAGCATGGGGCCCTGTTTGGCCACCGCGCCCTGCGCGTCTTTGCCGTCGCTCTGCCCCGGCGTGCCCGAAGGTGTCGTGCTCGACTTGGGCGGAGGCGGCGGAGGTGGAGGCGCCCGCCCCGGTGCCTGTGCGATCTGCCCATCGGCCTCTTCGCGACGGTACATGTCGGCGTATCCGGACACCGTTCCACCCGCGGAAGCGAGCTGGACATCCGCCATCTCCATCGACTCCGCCATCGGTTCCATGGGCGCCGGAGGAGGCATCGCCGCGGTGGAATCCATGGCGCCACCGTAGGCGGGGGAAGCGGGCTCGTAAGCCTTGCTCGCGGCCCCACCGCAAGCGGTGAGCATCGCAAGGGCGGCGTAGAAAAAGAGCGGTCGAACGGACATGCGTTTCTCCAGGCCGCGAACGGTACACCGAGGACGGGTCGGGTTTCCATCGTTGTGTGGGGGGATCACACGGGTCCTCGATGGATCTCCCGGGAGCCGCCTCCGCGAAACGTATCGATGCTCGCGTTCTTGAGTTGGATGCCCCTCGAACGAGGCGCCTCCATCGAACGAACTCCTCCGGGGGCCCCGCCTGGGCCCGCCGCAGAGAGACGTCCGCGGGGCCGGAGCTTACTTCGGGTCGTCGACCGGATCGGTGCCGACGACGACGGTGCCGCCGTTGGCGAGCCACTCGAAGCCGTCAATCACAGCCGTCGAGTCAAGGGCAGTGTCGCCGGTGTCCCAAATGGCGAACCGGATATTGATCACATCGCCTCCGGTCACCGGCGCTTGCGTCTGAAGCCACGACGTCCCGCCAGCGTCGCCCGCGGAAGCCCAGGTGTCAAAGCCAGTGCCGGCAAGCTCAGCAGCGCCCGACGGGCAGTACGGGTTGGGCTGCGGAGGACAGCCGCTGAAGCACAGCGCTGCCCACTGACCACCACCACTGGGATCGCAAACGTCGAAGAAGGCGACGTTGACACTGACGGGGTTGCCCGCCGAGTCGAAGGAGATATTGCCGTTGATCGACCCCGCCGGGCTCGGTGTCACGAGCGCGATGAATTGGTCATTATAGGTTGTACAGACCCACTCGGGGAACTCGAATGAGTGAAACTTGAAGGAGAACTTATAGCCCGTTGCGTTCTTCGGCGTGCGAAGCTGAAGATCGAGCCCGACGTCGTCATTGATATTCGAACCACCCAGGCAATTGGGAACGCCTTGGGGGAAGCCAACTGGGGGCGTGCCCGCCCCGCTCGTCGTGCACGACTGACTGCCGCACGCACCGGAGTCGCTCGGCCTGCGGCCGTACCCCGACGACACGATCACCATCGAAGCGCCCTCTTGCGGGTTCACGTTGGGGCCGAAATTGTCGATGATGCCGTAGGAGCTTGTGTTCGCGGTGCCGCTGCCATTGGCGCGCACCCACTTGGCGTCGAGCACACCCCACTTGCTGTCATTGGCAGTTGCTTGCTGGCAAAGACCAATCGCTCCCGCCGCGTGGTAGGGGTCTGTGTCTCCGACAGCTAGCCCTGAATCGCAGGAGGGAATGGGGTTGTCTACCGTGCCGTCGCAGTCCTCGTCGGCCGGCTCGGGGACCACACCGTTCTCGTCGGGGTCGGTGATGACTACCTCCACCGCGCCCGGATTGACGTTCGCGTCGCAGTCGTTGCAATCGCCTTGGTTCTCGGTGAAACCGTCGCCGTCGTCGTCCACGTCGCCCGGCGTCGAGCAGTTGCTGCCCGAGCCCGTGGAGCCTCCGGCGCCGCTGACTGTCGACGGATCGAAGCCCCCTACGCCCGAATCGGCCGTGCTCCCGCCGACGTTGGCGGACGAGACGGTGGTCGATGACTCGTCGCCTTCATCGAAGGTGCCCCCGTCGTCGTTGCTCGCGCCGCAGGCGGCCGCGATGAGGGGCAAGGTGCTGGCGATACCAACAAGATAAAGAAAACGACGCGTCATTAGCTTCTCCAGCGATAAGGGCGATGCACACGGGGGCGCTTCGGTGGGCCCGAGCGCGCATCTTGATTGTTACCGCGAACGGGGCGCGCTCTTCAAGCGTGCGGCCGGATTTCGCCCTTCTTTTTCCGCGCCGAAAGCCCGACTGCGACAGCCACGCTGCACACGAGCGCCCACAGCGCACCCGGCTCTGGATTCGTTGGTGCACCAACGATTTCGCAGGAACATCCGTCGCCACCGGGTGACGCGGCGCCACTCCCGGTCGACGTCGTCTCGGCGCCACCTTCTCCGCCAATCCCCGCGCCTCCGCCTCCCGCGGCGCCCGCTCCACCGCCGCCTCCGGCGCCCCCCGCTCCCGTCGGCTCCTCGCCGAAATTCACGGGGGCTTGCACGAACGCGGCGACGATCGGGGCAGCCTCTTCGGTGGCTTGGTAAATCGTATAAAGCTCTTCGCCCTTGCTGCTCGCACCGCCCGCGGTGCGCAAGTGCTCGACGTACTCGCGCGTCATCGTTTGATGCATCACGCGCGCTTCGAGCGTCGCATCGCCGTAGATGGCGCTCGGCGCGGTCACCGTGAACGTGGCTTCGTCGAAACTCCGGACCCCGCCGGCGCCGTCGTCGTAGCTGATATCACCGAGGATCGCCGTGCTGGCGTCGGGCACGAAGCCCTTCGGCGGAATGCGGGAGTCGTAGGCGACGCCATCGGCCATGACCAGCGACAGCACAGGCGTTATCGCGACACCGTCCCATTGACCATGCTCGGCGCGGTAAACGTGCGTCGCGGGAGTGTCCACGATGTCGCCCGTGGCAGTGTCGTAGTCGCCTAAGAGCGGGTGCTCGATGCCATCGGCGTCGACCAAGACCAAGGCAATCCAGGCCCGGCGACCGTCGACATAGCCCGTTGGGTATTTGTGACCCGTGAGGTTCTCGACGCGCACCGTGACGTCGAAAGACGCGCCGCCGGTCAACGCGCTGGGCGCGTCTTCGATGCTCAACGCGATGCCCTTGGCCATGTTCTCGAGGGTGCGCTGCTTGGCGAGCTCGAAGCTCGTAGCGTAGTCGGAGGCCCTTTGCGGATTGGCCTCCATCACGGCGCGGATGCCCCAGTGATTGGCCCCCACGAACGCGTGCTCGCGCGGGTCGGTGCGCGGCACACCGCCGATGGATGTCAGTGGATAGTCACCCACCTTCTTGGCCATATGGCAATCTTGACACGTGGCCTCGAGCGCATTGCCCGCCTTCGCATAGTCGCTCGCCAGGTACTCCGAATACGTCGTCTCGAGCTTGAACGGAAAGCCGAGGTCGGTCCCGGCCGCATCACGCGCGTTACGCAGGGGATTTTCCACCTCGTGACACTGACCGCAAAACGCCGACGTCGTCACACCCAAGTCGTAGATGGCCTCGTGGTTGGGAGACACGGAGTCGGGGTATTTGCCCCGTTTGCCGTGGTCGTCGTCGTAGAACATCTGCGCGTTCGCCACGAGATAGCCAGTTTGCACGGGGTCCTGTGTGGCCCTGTGGCACGTCTCACAGCCGACGCCGTGCAAATCGATGGCATCGAGGGCGCTCCCGTCGGCGAAGGGCGGTGACGCGTTGCCGCGGACGTAGGAAGTGGGTGAGTGGCAGCGCAGGCAGAACGTGCCGCTGTCGGGCACCTCTTCGTTGGCTTGGGCGAGGGCCGCGTAAAACACGGGATCACGCGCCGCATTGGCCATCATCGTCCCCGCCCAGGTGTCGGTGGGGAGGTACGTCTCGTCGCCCTCGAAGCCCCCTCCGTGGCAATTGGAGCAGGTGTCGGCGTCGAGGAACATGCCGCCATTGGCTAGGTCACCCGGCTCGGTGCCCCCGGCAAATGCCTGAGATTGTGCGAAAAACGAGGCAAAACCAAGGAGGATAAGGGCGCTGCGACGCATTACGATTTCTGATTGTAGCTCGTATTCTCCAACAAGATCACATTCGTTTTGGAGCGCGTCTCACCGACGTTGGTCACGTAGACGGCCGGCTCGTCTTGCACGGGGCACACCTTTTCACACGCGCCGCAGCCGATGCACAACGCGGGATCGACGTGGGGCCTTTGCACGTGCACCATCTCCATCAGAGGCTCTTTGCCGTTCTCCTGGGCGATCGGCAGGCGCTTCGGGACGTCGGCCTCTTCGACCCAAATCGCCTTCGGCGACGTGGGACAGAACTCCTCGCACACGATGCACGGCACGCCCATCGACCACGGCAAACAGCGGCCCAGATCGTAGAACGCCGTGCCGATGGAGATGGGCTTTTGGTTGATGCCCATCTTCTGCTCTTCGGTAATCTTTTGGATCGCCCCGGTGGGGCACACGTCCCCGCAGAGCACTCACGAGTGCTCGCAGTAGCCAATGCGGGGAATGAGGATGGGCGTCCAAATGCCCTCGATCCCGCCCTCGAAGAAGGCTGGGTGAAGGGCGTTGTTGGGACAGACCTTCATGCACTCGGCGCAGCGAATACAGCGCTCCAAGAACTCGCGCTCGGGCACCGAGCCCGGGGGGCGAATCAGCTTGGGATCGTAGTTGGCATCGATGACGTCGGCGACGCGCGCGAGGGGCACGAAAGCAGCCCCGGCGGCGGCCGTGGCGATGGCCGTCCGGCGGCCCGTGTCGGGCTTCTTGATGGTGCTGCGCAGGCCCGGTCCGATCTCGTCGTCGGTGATGACCTCGCCGT
>CAYLJT010000186.1:0-11627 GCA_964383995.1 uncultured Polyangiaceae bacterium | reverse complement strand
CCATGATCAAGCACTCGACCACGGCTTCCAGGCAAAATGCAAGGATAAGCTTCGCCTGCCCCGTAGCTTCGTGGCTCGGCGCGGCCTCGGCGCGCTTCGGCGAGCGACCCATCGCCCTCAGGTTGTGGATCATTCCGCCGGTCAACATCCCGATCGCGCCAGCCTCGACAACGAAATTTCCCATGTGCGCCGAGGTCGAAACAGAAGAAGAGGTACCACAAGCCGTGATCGACTACATTCTGAGGCGCGCCACGGAGCCCACCCCATGAAACTGGAGATCCAGAACCTCGAAACCATCGGCGGCATGCGCCCGCTCGATGGCGGTTCACCTTTCGATTCGGCAAGTATCATCGTGCGCGATCACCGCCGTCCGGAGCTTCTGGCCAGAATCACGCGCTACGAGGGCGACGACTTCGCCGTCGGAGAAGCCCTCACGCTCGACGAATGGCGGGGGCTATGCGCGGCCGGACACGCCCACGAGCTCGTCGCCCCGGTGCCCCTCCGCGGAGGCGCCCGAATGTGGTTGCTCTCGCGGGGCTTCGAAGACCGAAGCGTCGCGCTGGCGGATCTTCGCAGCGCGGGCGTTCTTCTCCACCTCCATCACGACACGCGCTCGGACACCGATGTGGCGCTCGTGCACGAGGCAAGTGCCAACGCGCTGCGCGACGGGTGGGCCAAGCGGGCCTACGACAGCGCAAAGAAGGCTGCACGACGCGGAAAGTGGGAGAGGGCGCTCAGCCTTGCAGAGCAGGCGTGGGTGCTTGGACGGGGGCCCGTCGCGGAGCATTGGGCCTTGCTTGCGCTGTGCTACCAACGGGTCGGTCGCACCAAGCGCGCCGAAGGCATGCTCAAGGTGGCCCGAAGGTCACACGGCGAGGTGCTGGCTAACGATGTCGAGGAGTTGCAAGCACGGTGACCCCCGACCACCCACCCCGGGAGAGCTATAATGAAGGCCACCGGTTCGCTTCAATTGCTCCGACAACACTTCGATGCTAGCCAAGCGGCGTGCGAAGGTCATCAGCTCGCAGCGGTGGTTCTGTCTATCGACGAAGCAGTACCAGGAATGGTTTGGTATGCGTCGGACGTGTCCTCTATTGGGGCCCAGATGCCCGACGCGAAGGGCCCCCACCCCACGCTCATAGGAACTGCAAAAGACCTTGCAGCCATCGCCCTCCGCGTAGACCAGTTTGAGAGTGGTGTATTTGCGGCTGTGCCCGCGGATATCGCTTTGCCGCACTTTCGGGAAGGCGGCATGTGGACCGAAGACGACGAGTTCGAAGAGCTCGGGGAGAGTCTCGCAGAAGTCCGCACATTCGACACCTCGTGGATCGAGGTCTGGTCGGCCGACGAGGTGCTCCTGTCGAAGCTCGCAGAGCGTTTTGGCGCGGAGCCGAGGTTGCCCCAATGATCGGGGCAGGAGCCCCGAACCGAGCGTGACACCCCAACAACGCGCTTCACGCAACCCGGCCTGGGGAGGGGCGCAGGTGCCGGTGACGCCTTCAGACGCCCTCGGCAAGGATCAATATTACCCGGCGGCCTCCCTCCTGAATTCCGGACCTGCGTGGGCACGGTCCGTCGGATAGCCCCCACATGCATCTTGAAAGACTGAACCCAAACACAGGTGAGGTGCTCGAGAATTGGCACCTGAGGTGGCAATGATGAACCGTTTCGTACAACTCGCGAACGAGCCCCTGCTGGACTCCGGCGAGCTTGTTGTGGAGCTGGCCCACGCCGCGGTCGCGACGCTCGCACTAGAACTGTCGTTGCTCCTCGGAGGGCTGGCTGACTCCATTCGTCTCAGTGCAAAGTCGGGCGCGAGCGTCGTCTTGTCCCTGCGCGGCGGTGACGCGGTGAGCAAAGCCGAGGCGCAGCGGATGTTCACTGACACGGTGCACTTCCGGCTTGGTACCAATCAAGCGGAATACCTTCACGCCGTACTCCTTCGCGCGTACCGTGACGGCGCCGCCGAAGTCAACCATGTACACATCGAGGGCTCCGACGGTCACCTTAGCTTCGACTTCACACTCCTGTTTGAGCGCTTTTGCGAGCCCATGACAGGAGCGGAAGCGATGAAGTTGCTGGGTGACTGACCGCTCTGGTCGCGCTTGCCGCCCGCCCAGGGGGCGCCCCCTTTGACAACCTTGCCGGGTCCTGATTGTTTGGCCTTCTGTGCAGCCGGAGCCGCGGTGGGCGGTCCCCTAACCCCGAAGGACCGCCGCATTCAGCGCGACCAAGCGCCCGCGAACGATCACCCGCCCCTTCGTCAGGTGCACGTTCTCCCGAACCTGCGTCTGCACATCCCAGCCCGCCTTCACGAGAGCGGGGGGTGATGTACTGGGTGCTCGGACAGAGACTTTTTGTTGGGCGATAGGGCCATGGGTGCTTGGGGATAGGCGGGCCGCTGGAGCACACCATGATCAAGCACTCGACCACGGCTTCCAGGCAAAATGCAAGGATAAGCTTCGCGTACCCCGTGGCTTCGTGGCTCGGCGCGGCCTCGGCGCGCTTCGGCGAGCGACCCATCGCCCTCGGGTTGAGCACGCGGCGGCGGTAAATGTCTGGCTTTTTGCGGTGAACCAACCGCAAGCCTCAAGAAAAGATACCCCTACCGCCATTTTTTATGAAATAATGGCGGTTGTGTTTCCACGCCAGATCACTCCCCCTTCGAAGGCCAGCTTCTTTCTGCTGGGGCCGCGCGGCACGGGCAAGTCGACCTGGTTCCGCGCGACCTTCCCTCATGCAGCGACGTTCGACCTCCTGGATTACTCGGTCTATGGTGAGCTCCTGGCCCATCCTGACAGGCTCGAAGCGCTCGTCCTCGCGAGCGGCTCGACGACCATCGTCATCGACGAGGTCCAGCGCCTTCCTTCGCTCCTCGACGAGGTGCATCGTCTGATCGAAAAGCGGCGCTGGCGCTTCATCCTCACGGGCTCCAGCGCGCGCAAGCTCCGACGTGGCGGTGTCAACCTCCTCGCGGGGCGCGCGCGCACCCTCGCGATGTACCCTCTCACCGCGGTCGAGCTTGGCGGCGCATTCGACCTGAAGCGCTCCCTGACGCTTGGCCAGCTTCCCAGCGTTTACGTCGACGACGACTACGAGCACTACGTTCGAAGCTACGTGGGCACCTACCTGCGCGAGGAGGTGCAGGCCGAGGCATTGACACGCAACATGGAGGCCTTTTCGCGCTTCCTTGGCGCCGCCAGCTTCTCCCAGGCAAGCCAGCTCTCGGTCTCTAGCGTCGCTAGGGACGTCGGTATCAGTCGGAAGACGGTGGAGGGTTACTTCGACCTCCTTGACGACCTCCTCCTGGCCGTCCGTCTACCCGTCTTCACCCGTCGCGCGAAGCGGGCAGTCACGTCACATCCGAAGTTCTACTACTTCGACGCAGGCGTCTTTCGGGCCCTCCGCCCAAAGGGTCCGCTCGACGCCGTCGAGGAGATCGATGGGTCGGCACTAGAAACCCTCGTGATGCAGGAGCTGCGAGCCACGAACGCCAATCTGGACCTCGGCTACGAGATATTCTTTTGGCATACCCGTGATCACCAGGAGGTCGACTTCGTGCTCTACGGACAGCGCGGTCTCGTTGCCATCGAGGTGAAGCGCAGCGGCTTCTACCGCGACGCCGATCTTGCCTCCCTGCGCCTGTTCAAAGGCGACTATCCGGCCGCGCGCTGCCTGTTGCTTTACGGGGGCTCGCGCGCCTACGAGGTGGACGGAATTCGGGTGATGCCGGTGGACGCGGCGCTGCGCACGTTGCCGGATGTCCTCGGGGCCGGGTGAACGCGGGACCTCGACGACAGCCGACGCGCCCCCCGCCGCGGCAGGCGGGCGCAAAATGCCCTCGAAAAAAAACCGCCCATCGACTATGACAGCCCCTCACGCGTAGCACCCCGAGCGTCGCCAAAGCCCCGTCTTCCCTAGGAGGTCCCCGTGCTCCCCTCGCGCATGATGAGCTACCCACTGACCGTCACCCACCTCTTGCGGCGGGCCAAGACCTACTTTCCTCACACCGAGATCGTGTCGCGCCGCACCGACAAAAGCCTGGTTCGCTCCAACTACGCGGCATTTTACGCGCGGGCGTGCCAGCTTGCCTTTGCGCTCAAAAAGCTCGGCGTTGGGGCGGGCGACCGGGTGGCCACGCTGTGCTGGAATCACCAACCTCACCTCGAAGCTTACTTCGCCGTGCCCGCCATGGGCGCCGTGGTCCACACGCTCAACCTGCGGCTTCACCCGTCTGAGATTGGCTACATCGCCAGCCACGCGGAGGACAAGGTGGTCATCGTCGACCGCTCGCTCTTGCCGCTGTTCGAAAAGTTCGCGCCCTCCGTGCGCTCCATCGAGCATGTGATCGTCGTCGGTGACGACGCGGTGGCGGCGCCGGTTTCGGCGGCTTACCACGACTACGAAAGCTTGCTCGCCGCCGAGTCGGGGGACTACCCCTTCCCCGACCTGGACGAGACCACGGCGGCCATGATTTGCTACACGTCTGGGACCACCGGCAATCCCAAGGGCGTCGTGTACAGCCACCGCTCGACCGTGCTTCACGCGCTGTGCGCGGCCTTGCCCGACGAGCTTGGCATCTGCCAGTCCGACACCGTGCTGCCGGTGGTGCCCATGTTCCACGCGGCGGCCTGGGGCCTTCCGTACATGTCTGTGCTGTCGGGCTCCAAAATCGTGTTTCCGGGTCCCCACCTCGACCCGGGCTCGCTGCTCGACCTCTTGGCTTCCGAACAGGTCACCTTGACGGCCGGCGTGCCCACGATCTGGATTGGCATCCTGGCCCTGCTCGACAAAGAGCCCAAACGCTGGGACCTATCGCGCATCCGCGGCATGGTCATCGGTGGCGCGGCGGCGCCCGCTGCGATGATCGACGGCTTCTGGGAGCGACACCAGCTGGACGTCATCCATGCCTGGGGCATGACCGAGACCAATCCTCTCGGCACCGTGGCAAGGGTCAAGCACCACCTGCGCGACGTATCGCCCGAAGAGCGCCTGCGTATTCGCTCTTCCCAGGGCTACGCCGCGCCGTTTGTGGATGTGCGTCACGTCGACGACGCAGGCAACCTTCTGCCCTGGAACGGCGAGTCGATGGGCGAGCTGGAGGTGCGCGGACCCTGGGTGGCAAGCTCCTACTACGGGGCCGAAGGGGCCGACAAGTTCACCGCGGACGGCTGGTTCAAGACGGGCGACGTGGTCACCATCGACAAAGAGGGCTACGTGCGCATTACAGACCGGGCCAAAGACGTCATCAAGTCGGGGGGCGAGTGGATAAGCTCCGTCGCGCTCGAAAACGCCTTGATGAGCCACCCCGCCGTGCTGGAAGCCGCGGTGTTTGCCGGACGCCATGCCAAGTGGGACGAACGGCCCATCGCCGCCATCGTGTTGCGGGAAGGTCAGACCGCCAGCAAAGAAGAGCTGACCGCCCACATCGAGGGGCGCTTCGCCAAGTTTTGGCTGCCCGACGATTACGTGTTCATGGGTCAGATCCCGCGCACGTCGACGGGCAAGTTCCTCAAGTCGAAGTTGCGCGAAGAGCACGGCGAAATGTTGATGACGGCCGAAAAGGCTGATGGTGCGGCGGGGTCTCCGTGAAGGCGCCTTCGACCCTACATCCACGTTGCATACATGACCGCTTCGGGCTAACTTCGTGCGGCGTTCAAGGAACACCATGGTGGACCCGAGTCAGACAACCCTAGACCTCACTGCCGAGATCGGCGTCGAGCAGGAGGACACTTCCCAAGGCGGCGGCCCTAGGCCCTTCGACCCCAATCAGATCCGGGTGCGACAAGAGCCCTACGTTGTTTACAACCTTATGGCCGCCCTCGCGGCCGGAGAAATCGACCTTGCTCCCGAGTTTCAACGAAAAGCCGGGATTTGGGATCCCGGTCGGCAAAGCAGACTGATCGAGTCGCTCCTGATACGTATCCCGCTTCCCGCTTTTTATCTCGATGAGCTGCCTCCCTTGCCAGGGCAAATCACCCAGCGGTTGGCCGTCGTCGATGGCGTGCAACGACTCACGACGCTCGACCTCTTTGTAAACAAGAAGACACTCAAGCTTTCAAGCCTCGAGTTCCTGGACAAGCTCGACGGTCAGGGTTTCGACGACCTCGACACGCCCCTCCAGCGCCGCATCCTCGAGGCCAAGCTCGTTGCCTATGTCGTCGAGTCCGGCACACCAGCTGCCGCAAAATTGAATATCTTCAAACGCATCAATACCGGTGGACTATCGCTGACGCCCCAAGAGATTCGCCACGCCATGAACCCGGGACCCGTACGAAAGTTCTTGGAACAGCTGGCCGAAGGGTCGGAATTTCGCACCGCCGTCGGAGACGACGTCCAGAAGAAGATGAGCCAGCGCATGCAAGATCGCGAGTGCGCGGTGCGTTTCATCGCCTTTGTGGATGGGGGCGTCAGCCGCTATCGGACGGCCAAGACGGACTTCGACGGTTTTCTGCACGACGCAATGGATCGCGCCAATAAGATGCCCGAGTCGAATCGCGACGAGCTTGCGAGGCGCTTTCGACGGGCCATGCACCACGCCCACATTTGCTTCGGCCGAAACGCCTTTCGCAAGCCTTCGGCCGGTGGACCACTCAACAAAGCTCTCTTCGAGGCAACATCGGTAGCGTTGGATGCTCACACGGACAACGAGCTTAGTGCGCTGGGCGCTCGCACCGATCAGCTCCTTGCAGTGTACCAACAGGCGCTCGAAGTGCCCGAGATATCCAGATCGGTGACGGCAAGCACCGGCGACCCCGCTCGCGTTGAAAGACGATTTCGCGCCTTGGCCGACGTCCTAAGGACGGTACTTGCGTGATTACCGAGGTGCGACTTCGAAACTTCAAGTGCTTCGAAGAACTCGATCTACCCCTCGCCCCACTTACCCTTTTGTCGGGTGAAAATGGAGCTGGAAAGTCAAGCGTGCTCCAGGCCCTGCTGTTGCTACGCCAGTCCGCGGTCCATGGTGCGCTCAAGGACAACGGCCTGGTCCTCAACGGCGAGCTTGTGCGACTCGGCTCGTTCGGCACCATACTGCGCGCCGACGCTCCTTTTGGTGCGTCCATTGATGTTGGCATTGCCTGGGACGACCACGAAGAAGCCTGGGTGCGCCTGAACGAAAACCAGGAGCACAATGTCGCAACCTGGCCAGACAGACCGCCCAGCTCGCGTTGCAGGTACGTCGCGGCAGATCGCATAGGACCGCAAGCCGCGTTCGGCATGTCGGACGTTCACGTCCATGCCAACGACGATATCGGTGCAAGAGGTGAGTACGCTGCACACTACCTGGCCGTCGACAAGCGCCCATCGATCCCACTCCCCGGACTTTGTCTTCGCGCGGAAGACTTTGGAGCGAGCGCAACGCCGGCCGCTTCGAATAAGTTGAAGGATCAAGTCGAGGCGTGGCTTGGCCTGGTTGCCCCCGGGGTTCGGCTGCAAGTCGAGCTGCACAGAGCGATGGACGTCGTGTGGTTGGCGTTCCAGTTTCCAGGGGCATCGGGCCTGTCCGATCCTCGTCGCCCAACACATGTAGGCTTCGGTTTGACTTATGTCCTTCCCCTGCTGGTCGCGCTGCTTTCTGCTCGGCCACAAAGCCTCGTCATCATCGAAAATCCTGAGGCGCACCTGCATCCGCGCGCCCAAAGGCTTCTGGTCCAGCTCTTTGCTCGCGCCGCCGTGGCGGGGGTCCAGGTCATTGTCGAGACACACAGCGACCATATCCTGAACGGTGCCCGGGTCGCGGTGCGCAGGGGCATTGTCCCGGCGAACGATGTTCGGATCCATTTCTTCCGACAAACCTCGGGCCAGTCGCACCCTGAGGTGCTGTCCCCACGCGTGCTCGACACCGGCGCGTTGAGTGAGTGGCCCGCCGGTTTCTTCGATGAATGGGACCGGGCACTCGACGATTTGCTTGGCTAATATCGGGGGTATGCATGCCGGAAAAAGAGTGCGTTCTCAACGAGCTGTCCCTCGACGACGTCGATTTTCAAGGCGCCGACAGCCTTGATCTCGTTGAGCAGCTGGCTGCCATCCTGGGCGTCGTCGGAGTTAGAGATTTGTGGGTATGGGAGCGCCTCAAGGTTGACCACGACTCAAGATGGTACCAGATCGCGCGGAGGCTCCAACGGGAGGTGCGAGATCCGGATCGCAGACGAAATGCGCTGAGACTTCTCGATCGAGCCCTAGCCTTTGGTGAAAACCTTGCAACCGACGTTTGGTTTAGGCGCTCGCCGGGCAACGGCGCTACCGTCGCACGGGGCCTCGGCCGGGCATTCTGGACCGGAGGCCTGGCCATGAGTCTGCCCGTGGCCGACCACTGGAACAGCGCCTGGATCGAGATCGCGGTAACGACGGGGGAAGCCGGGGAGGACACGGCCCCCAAGTCGGAGAAGGTTCGTAATGTTAGCCAGGTTGAAAACCTCAAGCAGCATCACGATTGGTCCGCCCTCGACGATGCCGGACGCCTGCGAATCAAACTCGCATCGCACAACTGGAATCACGTTGAGGCATCAAGGTATCACAAGCATGTATGCGGCTCGACCAACGACGTCCGCCGCGCCAACGCGAGCCGCCCCGCGGGCGTAGGGCAGTACTTCGCAACCCGCGACGACCGAGCCGTCTCCGACGACGACATACGGACCTGGGAAAAAAGCGCTCTGGAAAGAGTGGCCCGTCAGGATTCGTCGGTTGTGATTGGCAGGGGAGGCAGCGTCTATCACGTCTATTGCGACGTCGGTCAAGACGTGGGATTCCTAGCCTCCACAGGCGAGGTCACTTCCTGGATTCGCGTGGAATGGTCCGCCGAGCACATCCATTCGCACCCACGCCGACCGCCGCGTGGCCGATCTTGACCTCGCCACGCACCTCGCGCGCCCCCAAAAGCGGAGGATCGGGTCACGGGGTCCTTCGAAGTGGCACTTACGCTCAAGATCGAGCAAGAGATCGGCCGTGTTGGAGCGCTTCGGCGGAGGTCGACCCCCAAATAGAAGGTTACGGTTTGGCTGTGCTCAGGCGCCGCTGATGAAAATCGTGAACAGGGACAACGCGGCGGAGATTCCCCATCCGCTGTCGTGGGGCGTGTGGGGGTGCCATTGGCGGGTGTGCGCTGAGCCAAAACATGCCCCTTGGCGTTCACGCGACAACTGGATGTCGAGGCTTGACGTCGTGAAGTCGGACCCCTCCAAGGGCGTCCGACTCAGGCGTCGGACGCCCGCTTCCCCTTTGGCGCTCGCTCGGGAGCCGCCGCGGACGGGCGGCTCCAGCGCTTGGCCACCTGGATGGTAAGATCCGCGTACAACCTCGCGGCGGGGCTGGCCACGGCTCCCGCGGGCCACATCAGCCCCAGGTTTACCGCTAGATTGGGCCCCACGAGCTTCACGACCGAAAGCCCCGAGGCGGCGTGCCCATAGACGACCATGCTAGGCAAGATGGTCGGCACGCCCGCCTTGGCGACCACCGCCAGCACCGCAGCGACGTTGCACACTTCGAAGACGACGCGGGGCCGGCAGCGACAGTGCAAAAACGCGCTATCGACCATCGATCGGATCTGGAATGCCTCGGACAAAAGCACCATGCGCGCGCCGTTCAGCTCTTGAATTCCGACGCTCTTTCGCCCGGCCAGGGCGTGGCTCTCGGGCACGATCAGCGCGAGGTCCGATGAGGTGATGGGCTCGTAGGTGATGGCCGGCGAACTGTGCGACAAAAGCCCGATGCCGAGGTGCAAGCGCCCCCCCTCGACCTCGGTCTCGATTTCGTTGGAGGAGCGCTCGTGGATCGTGATGCGCACGCCCGGGTAGTGGACGGAGAATTCCGCCAACACCTCCGGAACCCACGGCACGCACACGGCCGGAACCACGCCGATCTCCAGGTGCCCAGCGACGATGCCCTCGACGTTGTCCACCGCGGCACAGGCGTCGTCCAGCTCGCGCAGGACGAGCTCAGCCCCCTTGCGGAAGGCCATCCCGGCCTGGGTCAGGCGCACGACCCTGCCCAGTCGATCGAACAACGACGTCCCGAGAACGCGCTCGAGCTCCTTGATTTGCTCGGACACCGCGGGCTGCGACACACCTAGCCGCTCGGCCGCGCGCGTGAAACTGAGCGCGTCGGCGACGGCGATGAAGCACCGAAGATGGCGAATCTCGATCGTGGACCGCACAGCCGACAGTGCATCCATCGCTCCTCGATTTCAAGCCTGAACGGCCGCCGCCTTGCCGGGAGGCTCCGCAGCGCGTCGAGCGCTCGATTGGTGCAAGAAGCTCATCATGCGCTCCCTTAGCCGGTAATAATCCTGGCTGTCGAGCAGCTCGTGGCGACTGCGGGGTCGTTCGAACGGGACGGTCAGGACCTCGCCAATCATGGCCTCGGGCCCGTCCGTCATCATGACGATCCGGTCGGACAGATAGAGCGCCTCGTCCACGTCGTGCGTCACGAGCAGGGCCGCTGTGCGCGCCTTGGACCACAGCTCGATGAGCACCTCCTGGAGCTCGAACCGGGTGATCGTATCGAGGCTTCCAAAGGGTTCATCGAGCAAGAGGAGCTTGGGCTGGAGCGCGAAGGCGCGCGCCACACCGACCCGCTGGCGCATCCCCGCCGACAGGGCGGGCGGGTACTTTTGTTTCGACCGCGTGAGGCCCACGCGGTCCAGATAATAGTCCACGATGCCCTGACGTTCGGCGGCGGTCGCGCGCGAATAGGTCTCTTCCACGCCGAGCATCACGTTCTGTTCGGCGGTCATCCAGGGCAGAAGTGCGTGCGTCTGGAAGACCATGGCTCGTTCGGGCCCGGGCCCGGTGACCCGTTCGCCCTGGAGGGTGATGGTGCCCGAGGTCGGCGTCGTCAGGCCCGCGACCATCGTCATGACAGTGGTCTTGCCACAGCCCGAGTGACCGATGATGGAGACGAACTCCCCCTCTGCGATGTCCAGGTCGATGTCTTTGACGATGACCTGACGACCCTTCGGCGTGTCGTAGACCTTCTGCACGCCCTTCAGCTGGAGAAAGGGGCTCACGTCGCGCTCCCCTTCACGAACCGCTCGCGTCCAAGACCGAATAAGCTCCGCACCTTCTTACCCCGCTCGTGGTCGGGCCGCACCGCGGGCAACGCGGCCACCGCGCCCCGTTCTTCGGCCTTGTGCCCCACCGCCGCGAGGAGCCCCTCGGTGACCTCCAGGCGGAGCTTCTTGAAACGCGGGTCGTGATTCAAGGCCGCGTGCTCCCGCGGTCGGGCGAGATCGACCGGGATCGGCGCGCCGAGCGTGCCCCTGGCCGTGAGAGGCACGATGCGGTCGGCCAGCAGAATGGCCTCGTCCACGTCGTTCGTGATCATGATGACGGTCTTCTGGTCTTGTTGCCAGATGCGCTCCAGCTCCTCCTGGAGCGAGCCGCGAGTGAGCGCGTCGAGCGCCCCGAAGGGCTCGTCGAGCAGCAGGATCTTCGGATTCAGGGCGAGCGCACGGGCCACGGCGGTGCGCTGTTTCATGCCGCCGGAGAGCTGGTGTGGATGCCTATCACGCGCGTGACTCAGGTTCACGAGCTTGATGTAGCGGTCCACGTGCTCGCGGCGTTTGTCGGCGGTCCAGTCGGGGTAGGCCTCGTCCACCGCCAGGTGGATGTTGCCCGCCACCATAAACC
>CAYLJT010000185.1:0-11702 GCA_964383995.1 uncultured Polyangiaceae bacterium | reverse complement strand
GCACCTGCGCGAGGCGTTTTCGCGCCTCCACCAGCGCCTCCTTCGGCTTCAAGTTTTTGTGCACCCGGAGCGGCAAGGCCACGTTTTCGGCGCAGGTCATCGAGTCGAACAGCGTCGCGTGCTGAAAGACCATCGCGCACTTCATGCGCACGGGGAACATCTGCTGCTCGTTGAAGCGGCTGATCTCCTCGCCATCGAGCCAAATTTCACCGCCGTCGGGGTAGAGCAGGCCCACGAGGTGCTTGATGAGCACGCTCTTGCCGACGCCGCTTTGGCCGATGATGAAGAACACCTCCCCGTCCTCGACATCGAACGACACGTCTTCCAGCACCTTTTTCGGGCCGAAGGACTTTCGGATGTTGCGGAACGAAATCATCGGAGCTGGCGCTTCTTTGCCGGGTCGGCGCTGGTCGACGCAAAGACCCTACGTGACGGGGCCAAAATCGCGCAT
Organism: uncultured Polyangiaceae bacterium; assembly: GCA_964383995.1. GTDB lineage: Bacteria > Myxococcota_A > Polyangia > Polyangiales > Polyangiaceae > CAYLJT01. The sequence continues at coordinate 11,251 of CAYLJT010000185.1, read as the reverse complement.
AGTGCGCCCATGGCGAGCCCCCGCTCCATCGAGGTCAAGGTCGGCATTCTCATTCTGACGGCCGTCGGTCTTTTAGCAGCGTTCATCCTGGTGATGGGCGGCATCAACTTCGAGCCCACCTACACGATCTTCGTCGATTTCGACAACCCCGGGGGCCTGCAGTCGGGCGCGCCCGTCAAGATCGCCGGTGTCAAGGTCGGAAAGATCGGCTCCATCGAATTTCGCGGCGCCGACCCCACGGCGATGACCGGCAATCGTCAAGCCCTGGTGCGCATCCAGGCGTCCATCGAGAAGCGCTATCAGAGTGCCATTCACGAAAACGCGCTGTTTTACGTGACCACACAGGGCGTATTGGGAGAGCAGTTCATGGCCATCGATCCCGGCTCCGGCGACCGCCCGGTGCTGGCCGACGGCGCCGTGGTGCGGGCCCTCGATCCCCCGCGTCTCGACATGCTGTTGGCCGAAGGCTACGAGCTTTTGCACACGACGGTGGCCGCCATGCGCGAGAACCGTCAGCAGTTCGGCGAGGCCTTCGACGGCCTGCGCAAGACGCTCGTGGGCTCGGGCAAATTCTTCGACAACAACAGCGACAAGCTGGATCACATCGCCGAAAACGTGGAGCTCATGACGCTCGACGGCCGCGAGATGGTCAGCGCGGCGCGCGCGAAATACGTCGATAACCCGCAGATTGACCGCATTTTGTCGAACGTCGACAGCACCACGAGCACGCTCGCCCGGGACACGCCGCCGCTCTTGGCGGACGCCAAAGTATCGCTAGCCAACGTGCGCCGCATCTCCGACACCATCGGGGCGCCGGAACAACAGGCCAAGATCCAACAGACGGTGAGCGACGTGGCGGAGGTGGCCAGTCGCGCCAAGGCCGCGACCAGCGACGCTCAGGCCATCTTGGCCCACGTGAAGCGCGGCAAAGGCACGGCGGGCGCGGTCGTCATGGACGAGCGGCTGTACGACGATCTGCAAGAGCTTGTGCGTGATTTGAAGCACAATCCGTGGAAATTCTTCTGGCGCGAATAGACCCTTCGTCGACCTTACTTGACCCAAGGACCTCCGCGATGAAAGCCCTACTCAGGCACTCTTTCTTGGCAACAACGCTCGTGCTCGGCTGCGGCGGCACCGCCGTCGTCGAAGGCGGCGAGGGTGGCTTTGGCGCCACATCCACCAATCAAGCCACCACCACCAGCTCGCAGTCCAGCGCCTCGAACATGAGCTCGAGCGTGGACAGCGCGGTGAGCACGGCGACCACCACGGTGACGAGCAGCGCCAGCACCATGACAAGCTCCGTCACCGGCCCCGGCGGCTGCGATTTTTCCGGGTATTGTGGGGAAAACGGCGGTGGTTGTATCGAGTGCGCGCTGGGCGGAAACTGCGCGGGCATCTACAACGAGTGCATCGCCGAGACGGAGTGCATCGACTACTCGGACTGCATCAATAGCTGCGGCGGCGACCCCGGCTGCGGCGACAAGTGCTCGATGGTCTATCCCAAGGGCGCCGAGCTTTACAACGCGCTCATCGAGTGTGTCATTTGCATCGAGTGTGCGAATGACTGCATGGGCTTCGCCACCTGCGGCGCGCCCCCAAACCCGTAATCGCTCAGCGTGAGACCACGCGGGCGCGCCCTCCCCCCCAAGGGTAGAGCGCCTGCGTCGCTCAAGCGCGCTTAGGAACGCCGACGGCGAGCCGCGCCACCTGCAATCAGCGCCAAAACGGCCAAGCCCGCGTAGCCCGCGTCGTCCGAAGAGCCGCCGGGTGTACGGCAGCCGCAGCCGTCGTCCACCTCGATGGTGCCATCGTTGTTGCGGCCTGCGCCGCCACCGGCGCCGTCGGTCGCGCCGCCCTCTCCGGTGCTCGAGGTCGCGCCGCCACTGCCACCTTCACCTGTGCTGGGCGGCACCGCGGAGGCCGAGACGACGGCTGTCGTAAGCGGGCAGTTCTGGTGGCCAATCACCATGTAGTAGGTCTTCGAAGGATCGAAGGGCGGCGAAGACGTCTCGTCGAGCACGAGCTCGCCCGTCGTCGCGGTGATGTGCTCCACGGCGTAGTCGTACTTGTTGGGCGTCGGCAGCGCCGCGCCGCCGCCCGAGAAGCCCACGTGTTGGTCCGCCCGCACATAAATCGACCAATCCAGTTTGTTCGAGCCACCCGAGAGATCGACCTTGAAACGCAGGCTTTTGTCCCCTGGCGCCGCGGTCGCGCTGAAATGAAACAGGCTTTGGAGGGAGAGGAAGTTCTTGAGCTGGTCGCAGCTACTGCCGAACGCTTGTCCCAGGAGGTCGAGGCCGAACATGGTGGTCGTTCGGTCCTTCCCACCCGAGAGGTCGAGCACCTTGTCGCAGTCGTCGAGGCCGCGCTCTTTGAGCAGCGCGTCGAGCGTGTCGCGGTTCGCCTGGGTGGCGAGGCCATCCGCTATCAAGTCGTCGACCGTCTGCTGCATTCCACGGCCAAAATCGCCAAACGACGGGTTCTTGGTGAGCAGCGTCATGCCGCCCCACACCACCTGGTCCCCGAGCCAACTGCCAAACGCCTCGCGCACCGACCACGTCAAACTGCCAATCAGCTCGCCGTCCTCGTGCACCTCGCCGATCAACGAATCAGGGCAGGTCTTGCTCTTGTCGGTCAAGTCGCGCTCGGCTCCAAAGGGGACGAGCGACGCCTCACCGAGCACGGGATCACCGTTGATGGTGCAGGCCATGTAGTCGGCCGTACCCTCGTCGATGCTGCCCCCGAACGTGGAGAGGCCGTATTCGTCCGCGCCGGCCTGACCGTCACTGTAGCCAATGGCATTGGAGGAGAGGTAATGCGTGAACTCGTGCAAGAAAACGTCGGAGTCGTCGGCGAAGTCGAGCGTGGTGCCTTGTCCGATGGCGATCAAGTTGGGTGCGCTGAAGGTGCCTGAGATGCCCTGCGGTGAGAAGAACGCGTTGTCCACGGGGCCCCCCGCCGAATAGTTGGCGACGGCCACGAGCTTCCAACTGGCGTCCGCGGTGGAGACGCCGAGCGTGTTGTTCACGAAGTCGCGAATGCGCGTCAAATGGTAGTAAATTCCCACCTGCGCAAAGCCGTCGGTGGCGTCGTGGGGATCGACCGGGGGGTCGTACAAGAAGTCGGCGCCCGAGTTGGGCTGAAGGTCCTGCGTGACCTTGAGGTTGTTCGCTTGCGCGTCGCCAGATGCGTAGTTGGTGACGGTCAGGTTGCCACTCCAACCATTGAGGTACTGCGGATTGCTCACGTCCAGGTCCGTGAGCGGGACGTCCTCGGGGGTCGGCGTGTTGACCGAGCTTATCGTGTAAACGCGGCCCAAAACGTCGACCGCCAGGTTGCGCTCGCGGAGAATCTGGCCGCTCGTGGCGTCGACGAGGTAGCGCTTACCGCCCTGGTTGGTGGGCACATCGACCTGGTAGGCGAGCGTGCCAGGCCCCTCTTCCTGCGGTACAACGCCGAGCGTGGTGGCGAGCGCGAACGGCAACGTCATTCCAAAGCGGGCCTCGACGGCCTTGTGCACGGCGGCGCTGTCGAGCCGTGGCTTGACGTCGACGGACAAGCCCCTTGCCACGTCCAGCACAACCAACTTCACCTGGCCGTCGGGGCCCAGGCGAACCGCGGCCGACGCGCCAAATACCGGCAAATTGTGGTAGGTTTGTGCGAAGCGAACGGTGTTGTGCGCGGCCAACGGCAGCACCCGCTCGAAGCGCAGCTCGACCGTTTGGAGCTTTAGCGCGTCCGCCTTGGCAAGGTAAGTTTCGGCGGCCCGCTCGGGGGCGGCCGCCGAAGGGAAGCTGTCTGTGACGGGGTGCCATTCGGCAGCGAAGGCCGAGGTGCTGGCGACAGGAAGGGCAAGAAGGGCAGCAAGGGCGACGAGGCGGCGCGGACGAAGCATCGGGGCGCTCCAGGTAAGAGGGAATGAACGCGGCGGCACCCTAGCTCATTTTCGAGGGGGCATAAGGGGGCGCAGCACAAAAAAACGCCACGATTTTCCGGCTTTGTTGCACATTTCGTGTGTCACCGCCAATCCCCGACCGGCCTACCTGAACAGCCCCCCTTCCCCACTGCGGGCACGGCTCAGCATCTCTTGGATGCGCAGCTGCGAGACGTCCCCCTGGAGCGCGCGGAGGGGCACAAGGTCCCCCGTTTTGTAGCGAAAACCGTCGCCGTCGTGGAGAAACTCGGACAGCTCGACGAACGAAAGGTCTTTGCCCCTCTGAAACACCCTGGCCAGAAACAGCACGCGCGACACGCCCTCCTCGTCGGGAGGGCTGGAATCGAGGATGGTGAGGCCCGTGTATTTGTGCTCGCCCGCGGAGGCCACAATGGCCCTCTGCTCCGCGAACGGGTCACCTACCTTGGACGGGTGGCTCTCGTGCAGCGTCTTCCACAGGTAGGCGCCGTCCTTCTTGGCGAAGGCCGAATAACGGGAGCGCATCAGGCGCACTGCGTCGGGGGCCTCGCGCTCGCCGCGGTGAAACGGAGCGCAGCACACCTTGTACTTGAGTCCAGAGAAGCAAGGGCAGTCGTCGTGGCTCGGCATCGGCCGCGGAGAGTCGATCGAGCAGCCCGGGTCTGTCAACGCGTGCTCGGCCCCGGCCATCTCCACGAGCGCCCGAGGCCGAAAAGCGCCGCGCGTATTTCCTGACGCATCGATTCGCGGGAGTCGATGCACTAGGCTTGCGCTTCCATGTTGCCGATGTCGTGCTCAAGCTGCGGCGCCCCCGGGCACGCGAGCGTTGCTTCCCCCGAGCTCTTCCGCTGTCATGCCTGCGGCTACCACGGCGCACCGCCACCCGAGATTTCGCGCCGTCTGCTGGCTGCTCGCGAGCTTCTGGCGGGCCTCGACGTGCGCCTACGGCAGCTCAGCGACGCCCAGAAAAAGACCCTCACCTCCTCCGCCAAACAACGGCGCATCTACCGTCGGCTGACCATCTTCCTGTTCATTCCGTTTGCCATCTGGGGCGCGGGCGGCATTGGCGCGTTCGTGTCTCCGCATGATCCGTTCAGCGACTTTGGTATCGGCGGCCTGTTCCTGACCCTCGGACCCCTCGTGCTGTTCGTGGCGTTTGCGGTCCTGATGTACGGGCAAATCAAGAAGCGCCAAAACCGCTTGGAGCAGTCTTGTTTGGCGCGCCCACCGCGGGCCGCGGGCGAGCCGGCCGCCTGCCACGTGTGCGGAGGACCGCTGAAGACCGAGACCAAGGCCATTGTGCGCTGTGCCTTTTGCGAGGCCGACAACCTCGTGGATCCGACGCGGCTCGCGGTGCAAACGAGCGCAGAGCACAGGGGCGTTCGCGATTTGGAGCTCGAAATCGAGGCGCAGGCGCGCGCTTCGGCGGGCGAGGCGGGCCTCGGCACGGCGTCATTGGCGCTCATGGTTTTGGGGGCACCCCTGTTGGTCCTCGTCCTGATCTTCTTCGTGGGTATCCCGCTTTCGTTCATCGAGGTCGAGCCCAGCCCCAAGCTGCGCTACAGCCATGTTCCGGTGGGCGCCACAACGTGCCTGGCGCGCGTCCGGCGGGACGGCAAAGACTACCTATTGGACTTCGGCAAGACGCCCCCCGAAGGGCACCAAACGAAGGAGGTCATCCCGGAGGACCCCCTGCCCGAGATGGTGGAAATTCAAGCGCTGATGGGGCTGCGCGTGCGGCGCGCGGACGGCGAGGTGGGGCGCGTCGTGCGGGTTTTCCAGAGCTTTGCGTTGCCCAACGACAATCAGGTGGAGATCTCACCCTCGGACGAAGCGGGCGGAGCATCGGAGTCGCGTGAAGTGCGGGGGCTCTGCTTGGCGGATTGAGGCTCTTCCTCCGCGGGAGCCTCGGCGTCGGCCTTTTCGTCGGTTTTTGTGGCCTCGGAGGCGCTCTCGGCGGGCTCTTTCGCTGCCTCCTGTGCCTTTTCAGCCACGGCCTTTTCGGCCTTCTTGTCGCCTTTTTTGGGCTTTTCAGGCGTCTTTTCGGGCTCGGGCGCGCCCTTCTTTCGAACAAAGCCCATCGCCACCACGGCCGCTGCCGCGAGCCAAGCGGGGATGTCGCCGATGACCTCGTAGACCGTCGTCGTGCGCATCAGATGGGTGTCGCCAAGGACGGTCTCCGCGCGAAACGTGCTACCGTGAACGACCGTGCGGCCCACCGGATCGATGATGCCTGAGAGACCGCTATTGGTGGCTCGGACCAAATAGCGGTGGTGCTCCACCGCGCGCAGTTTGGCCAGGGCGAAGTGAATCCACGGTTCGGTGGTGTCGCCAAACCAGGCGTCGTTGGTCAGATTGACGATGATGTCGGGCTCGGCGTGGCTGACCACGTTGCGCACGAACGAAGGGACGATGTCCTCGTAACAGATGAGCGCCGATATCCGCGTGTCGCCCCAAACGAAGGGCTCAATCGTGGATCCGGGCGTGAACTTGCCCGAGTTCGGGGACCACTCGTAGAGCACCGGGAAGGTGTCGCCGAAGGGGATGTACTCGCCGAAGGCCAACAGAAACTGCTTGTCGTAGCGGCCCGTGATATTGCCAGTCTCGTCGGCGAACATGGCCGTGTTGAAATAAGTCCAGGTGCGCCTGCCGTGGCTGTCTTTCTCGCCGGATCGCCGCAAAATACCGCCCAAAACGGCCGGTACCCCGAGATCCTTGGACACCACGCGGCGCACGTCGCGTTCGTACGTCGCCTCGTCGAAGGACTGCGAAATGGCCGCCTCTCCCCAGACCAAGAGTTGAGCGCCCTTCTCTTTAGCCTCGGCGGAGAGGGCCTTGTTTACCGGGATGCTTTGCTGGCGACCCAAAAGCGGCATATTGGCCTGCACGATCCCGACCCGCAGGGGCTGCGACTCCGCCGCCTTGGCGTCGACCATCGGTACGCGGATCAAGCCGTAAACAAGCCCCAACAGGGCCGCGGCGCCCCCCGCCAAAAGCACTTTACGATCGGGGGACTGACGCTTTGTCCGAGACAAAACGAGCTCGGCCACAGCGATGTTGATCAAGCACAATACGGCCGCCACAAGGTAAGGTCCGCCGATGTCGGCAAGCTGAAGCAGCATGGGCACGTTGTGCAACGTCGCCGCGTAGTACCAGGGGAACAGCAGCGGATAGAGCAGCTCGCTGGCCACGAACGCCAGCGTGAACACGAGCGGCGCCGGCCAGCCTCGGGCCTCGGCGCGACCGTGAAGATAGCCCGCGAGGGCGATACGCCCGCCCTGGTACCCGCACAGGATCACCATGAAGAGCAGGCAAAGCGGCAGCGGAAAGCCGCTGAAGACCTGGAGCATCTCGAGCAGCCAGTAGAAGCCCGTCATGGTCATCACAAAGCCGGCGAGCCAGCCGAGCCCGGCGGCGCGCTTGGGAGACTGACCGCGCAGCGCCACGAACAACGGGGCCAGGGCCACGAACGAAAACGGCCACAGGTCGAGGCCCGGAAAGGCCAGAAAATACAAGAGGCCGGTGATGGCGGCCAGGGCGTACGCCGGACGGGCGGCAAGGGGCATGGGGTTTTCTCACCGATGTAGAAGGGCCCGTCAACCCGGCGTTTTTGGGCAGGCGGGAAAGTGTTAGAGTGAAGGTAATGCACCGAATCCTCCACATCGAGGACGACCCCGCGAACCGCCTTTTGGTTCGAAAGCTCCTTCAAAACGTGGGTTACGAGGTGATCGACGCGGCCGACGGGCTCGAAGGAGTGCGCCTCGCGTGCGCCTCTCCTCCCGACCTCGTGCTCGTCGATCTCAATATCCCAGGCCTAGACGGCTACGAGGTGACGCTCCGTTTGCGCGGCGAGGCCTCCCTGGCCAGCACGCCCATCGTGGCCATCACGGCCGAAGGCGACCGGGACACCAGTCTCGCCGTCGGCTGCGATGGCTTCATCCAAAAGCCCATCGACGCTCGCTCCTTCGCGTCGCTCGTGGCGCGCTATCTCGACGGCGCACGCGAGCGTTCGGGCGGGAACGAGACCCAACGACTGCGCGAGCAGAGCCAGCGCATCGTGGCCCACCTCGAAGAGAAGGTGGCCGAGCTCAGCCACGCGAACGAGCGTCTGCGCGAGCTCGACGCCGCGAAGACGGCCTTTTACCGCAACATTTCCCACGAGCTCGCGACCCCGATGACGCCCATCGTGGGCTACGTGAAGCTGCTCAAAGACCGCGAGCTCGGCCCCCTTGTGCCCGCGCAAGAGAAGGCCCTGCGCTCGGTGGACGAGTGCGTGCGACGGCTGCGCGCGACGATCGACAACCTCATCGACGTGACCGGCCTGGAGACCGGCAAGATGCGGTTCTCCCATCAGGAGTACGACTTCCTCGACACCACGCGCAGGGCCGTCGCCAGCATGGCCGACCGCCTGGCAGCCGCGCGCTTGACGCTGGTCGAGGCGCTGCCCCGCGGGCCGCTCCTGGCGTGGGGAGACCCGGGACGCCTCCAAAGGGCGATCACGAGCGTGCTGGAGAACGCGGCCAAGTTCACCCCGGCGGGGGGCACGGTGGGCGTGCGCGTGGCGTGGCAACGTAGCGGCCATTACGAAGTTGTGATCGCGGACACCGGACCGGGCATCCCGCCTGAGCGCTTGGCCCGAATTTTCGACGCATTTTACCAGGTGGATGCTTCGCCCACGCGGCAATTCGGCGGCGTCGGGGTGGGTCTCGCCATCGCGCGGCGCATCGCCCAGGGTCTCGGCGGCGATTTGCGCGTGGTGTCCCCGAGCACCGAGGTCATCGACGGCGTGGCCCTCACCGGCGCCGCGTTTTCGCTCTCGGTGGCGCAGCGAGCCCTCGACCCCGGCCCGTCCGCTTCGTAAACCGTGAGCTCGCCCGTTTACCTCGACTGGAACGCCACCACGCCGCCCCACCCCGACGTGCTGCGCGCCATGGCCGAAGCGGCGGCGCACGGCTGGGCCAACCCGTCGAGCGTGCACAACCTGGGTCGGGCGGCCCGCGCGTTGGTGGAGGACGCGCGCGAAGCGGTCGGCGCGCTGCTCGGGTTTCACCCCCGCGACGTTCTCTTCACGTCAGGAGGTACGGAAGCAAACAACATGGCACTGCGCCTCGCGCGGGCGCCCAGCCAACGACCGTTGATCGTGGGTCGTCTCGAACACCCGTCGGTGACGAAGGCCGCCGAGGCCCTGGCGTCGGAGGGCGTCGGCGTAACCTGGGTCGACGCCGATGCGTCGGGGGTGGTGCCCACCGAACGCTTCCGGCAGGCCCTCGCGGCTCAACCTGGGTGCGCTCCGTTGGTCGCGCTGCAGGCGGTCAATCACGAGACGGGCGTTGTGCAGCCGGTCGCCGCTGTCGCCGAGCTGGTGCATGCGGCGGGCGGGCTCTTGTTCGTGGACGCCATCCAGGCCGTGGGAAAGCTCCCAGCGTCAACCTGGGAGGGGGCGGACATGGTGAGCTTCGCGGCGCACAAGGTCCGCGGACCAAAGGGCATCGGTGCCTTGGCCACGCGACCCGGGTTGCGGCTGCCGGCTTTGCTGCGCGGAGGCGCACAGGAGCGCGGCCTGCGCCCGGGGACGCAAGACGGCGTGGCTTGCGCGGGCGTGCGGGTGGCGGCCGAGCGCGCGCGCACGGGCCCCGAGCGTTATGCGCGCTTGGCGGAGCTACGAGACGCGTTCGAGCGGGACCTCGTGGCCCTCGCCGCGCAGGCGGGCACGCAAGCGCACGTCAACGGCAGCGCGCCCCGGGCGCCCCATGTGACCAACCTCTCGTGGAGCGGCTGGGAGAGCGCGGAGCTCGCGGCGGCGCTGGACCTCGCAGGCGTGTGCGTCGCCAGCGGGGCGGCGTGCAGCGCGGGAACGGCGGAGGCCTCCGTGGTCATCCGCGCCATGTTGGGCGCGGAGCGCGCCCGCAGCGCGCTGCGGGTGTCCCTCGGCGAGGAAACCTCACGTGAGCTGCTCGAAACGGCTCTTTCCCGCTGGAAGACCGTGGTTTTGCGTCGAGGCGGCGGAAGCTGATACCCGACATGAACGGAACGCGCCGGCCCGAGAAACGACCTCGGTTTACCAGTCTAAGCCATTGATATTTTTTACTTTTTAGAGCAGACGTCGGGGAGCGCCAGCCATTCCATTCAATGGAACCGCGTTGGGGCCCGACTGATCGGTCGTTCAGCGAGAAATCACAGGCCTCGCGGGACTTTGTCGAGGTCGACCAGGTTGAGCGCGTGGCGGATCAGGGCGCTGCGGTTGGCCTTGGTGAGACCTCGGGCCTTGAGGGCGTCGACCATGCCATCGAGCTGGGCCAAGTCGTCGTTGTACATCGAGATGCAAATCACCTTGTAGTGCGCGGGCTTGTCCTCAGGGCGGAGGGCCTTCGCCCGGACGCGCTCTTCCGAGACAGGCGAATAGAAGGTGCCCGACAGGACCCCCTGCACTTCGTCTCGATCCAAAAGGGCGCGGGCGGCGCCAAGCTCATCACCGTGGCTCATCATCAGGCTCCCATCGCGACGGCGTCGCGCGTCTCGGGGAAACGACGGGTCGCCTCCCGGCTTTGAAGAATGGCGTCGACAACCACCTGGTAGTCCTCGGCCGCGTTGGACCCGGCCGCGTACTCGAAGATGGTCTGGCCCTGCGAGGGTGCCTCTTTGACCTTGATCGCCTGCCGAATGGGCGCGAGGCAGCGATCGCCGAAATGGCTCTTGAGGGTGGACACCGCTTCCCGGGCGATTTTCGCGCGGGCATCGAAAAACGTGGGCAACACGCCCCAAATTTGCACCGGGTGGTGCAAGAGCGCGTTGACGTTCTTCACGGTCTTGATGACCTGACGCACGCCGACCAGCGAGAGGTAGTCGCAGCCCACGGGCACGAGCACGCTGTCCGCGAAGACCAAGGCATTTTGGTTCATCAGCGACAGGCTGGGTGAGCAGTCGAGGATCACGTAGTCGTAGCCGGCCGCCGCCGAGGCGAGCCGGTCGCGCAGCACACGGTCGCGATTTTGTCGGCCCGCGAGGTACAGCTCGCCCGCGGCGAGGGTCTCGTTCGAAGGCAAAAGGTGTAGGTTTTCGCGCACTTCGCTGGTGGCGTCGGCGACCCGAAGCCCCATCACCAGCACGTGGTAGAGGGAGCGCTCGGACTTGGCCCCGAGCGAAACGGCCACATTGCCCTGGGCGTCGGTGTCGACGAGCAGCACGCGTTTGCCGCGCGAAGCCAGCCCGGCCGCGATCGACACGGCGGTCGTCGTCTTCCCGGTGCCCCCCTTGTGGTTGAACACCGCGATATTCCGCGGCAAAGCCTGGGGACTCGCGGGCTCCGCCACGACGCGCCGGCTGTTCGGCACAGTCGAA
>CAYLJT010000184.1:0-11723 GCA_964383995.1 uncultured Polyangiaceae bacterium | reverse complement strand
TTGTACCGTCACGGCGGGCCCGCGCAGATCGAGCTTGTAGGCGACGCGCGTGGCAAGGTAGTCCTTGTCATTGCCAATCAAGCTGAGCAGGTCGTGGGTCCACATCAGGAGGTGACCCACCGCGTACGAGTTGACGTCGGCGCCGCCGTACACCCCAATCAGGTCCTTCTCGCGAGAAGGATCGTAGCCCGCGTCTTCCAGGGCTTCGTAGGCGCACTCCAGAAAAATGCGATGTTGGGGGTCGGTCAGCATGGCCTCGGTCGGGGACAGACCGAAAAAGCGTGCGTCGAACAGCTCGGGCCCATCGAGCAGCGCGCGGGCGCCGACGTAGTTGGGGAGGGCGCGCACGGCCTCGGGGACGTTGGCGGCGATGACCTCTTCTTCCCGGAAGAAGCTGACCAGCTCGCGGCCCTCGGCGAGGTTTCTCCAGAGGGCTTCGGGGCTTGGAGACTGGGGGAATCGCCCCGCCATTCCGATGATCGCAATCGACTCGCTCACTTCGAACCTCGGCCCCGCAGGGCGGCGCGCGCTCTCGCGGCTTCACGCTGTTTTTCGGCGCGCGCCTCGGCCTTTTCGGCCTTGGGCGTCACGTCGGTGGGGGCCCTCTGGTCGATCAAGTCGGCGAGGCCGCGGATGGTGGGGTAGCGAAACAGGTCGACCACGACCAGGTTCTGGTGAAGGCGCTGGTTGACCCGGCCGAGCGCCTGGACGAGCAAGAGCGACTGGCCTCCGAGGGCGAAGAAGCTGGTGTCCACATCGACGCTGGGGATCTTGAGCAGCTCGCCCCAAATCTCGGCGATCGCGCGCTGGGTGGGCGTTCGGGGACCTTCCTTCGTCCTGGTAAGGTCGGCGCCGCCAAAAGCCGTGGTGGGTAGCTCGTTCACTTCGACGAGACGGGGTCGGAACGGCACGCCGAAGGCGTCGCGTGCTTCAATGCCGGGGGCGGGACCCTGGCAAAACACGACCATGGACTCGGCGTTTTGGGGAGGTCCGTCGAGCAGCCGTCGGACGTTCTCCTTGCTGGCGTCGAGGCCCACGAGGACCTGCCCTGCGGTGCCGCCGAGGGCGACGAGCAGCGACGAGAGGGCCCGCTCCGCGTCGAGCATACGGAAGCCGAGGGCCGCCGCGCTCTCCTCGAACGCGAAACCGCGGCTCATGCCGATGTCTCGGACAAGGGAGCAATCCAGGCTGAACGAGCGTACGAGCCCGCGGTGTCGCCGCTCGGCGATGACGGCATCGAGGGCGCTCGACGCGGCCGCGTACGCCCCTGCGGCGGCCGCCCCAAAGGCGCCGTAAACGGAGCTTACGGCGACGAAAAGGCGGTCGTCGGGGACGAGCGCGCTCAGCACCTCGGCCCCCATCACCTTGGGTTGGTAGGTGACGCCGAGGGTCGACGAGGTCTCCTCGTTGACGAGGCGGGTCGGGAACACCCCGGCCAGGTGGAACACGCCGTCGAGCCGTCTGCCCTGGCTGGCCTCGGCCCGTTGAATGACCTGCGCCATGGCCTCCTTGTCCGAGACATCAGCCTCCTCGAACAGCACCGCGCCGAGCGCGGACAGGCGCGCCAGGGTGCGCGTGCGCTCCGCCAAGCTGCGGGGAGGTGCGAGGCCCGCAGCGTCCGTGGTCAGGTCGCCGTTCGTGGGGGCGCGTCCGGTCAACAGCAAAGTGACGCCGAAATCCCTGAGCAAGCGCTCGGCGAGGGCACTGCCCAGGCCGCCCAGACCGCCCGTCACGAGGTAGAGCCCGCCGCGCACGATGGGCGGCGATACGGGGCGCGTCGGCGTGGCGTCTTCCAGGCGGCGGACGAACCTTGCAGCGCCCCGCAGGGCCACCACGGGCTCGTCGTCCGGGAGACGCACTTCGCGGGTGAGCGCAGCCAGGGCGTCGGCGGTCAGCGGACCTTCCACGTCGACGAGCCGCGCGCTGGCCGGTTGCTCTTCGGCGACGCTCGCCAGCAGACCTTGCCATGCGGCCCGCGCGGGGACGGGCGCCTCGTTCGGTCCCACGGCGAGGGCGCCGCGGGTCACGACGACGAGGCGGCGGAGCCCAGGTCCGAGACAGCCTTCCAGGTTGGGGAGGGCGCCGTCGGCGGGAGCATCGAGCCCGAGCGCGTGAATCAAGACCTCCACGGGGGCGCTGGGGAGGGGAGAGTGGGCCGGGTGGTAGGTGGCCCCCAGGTGAGCGGCGAGGGCAGACGCCTCGGTGCCTGCGCCCAGGACCAGGCAAGACGATGGCAAGGGCGAGCCGGCTCCCGGGCGCCGGGCCTCTCTACGCCACAGCCAACGGAAGAACCAGGGGCCGAGCACATGCTCGTTGTCCAGGAGGAAGTCGGCGCGACGAACCAAGGCGTCGAGCTCGCCCCGCGCCAGCGCCTTCTTGAGGGCCATGCGCTGGATCTTACCGCTCGTGGTCTTCGGGAAGGTCGCGCGGGTGAGGGGTAAGACGAAGGCCGGCGTGACACCCAGCTCGCGCCCCACCGCCCCGCGGATGCTGCGCAGGAGCGCGCCATCCACGGGCCCGTCTTCGCCCCGATCGGTGGGCTTCGGCACGAAGAACACGGCCACCGACTCGGTGCCGGCTCCTCGATCTTCCACCGCGCAGGCCGCGACGAAGGTTGGCAGGACCCAGGGTAGACGCCCCACGACGTCCTCGATTTCGTAGCAGTACAGGTTGGCCCCGCGCACCACGATCATCTCTTTTTTGCGGCCGGTGACGAAGAGCCTGCCCTCGGCGAGGAAGCCCAAGTCGCCGCTGTCGAGCCAACCGTCACCGGGGAAGGCCTCGCGGTTGGCCTCGTCGTTTTTCAGGTAGCCGGGGGTGACCACCGCGCCGCGGATCTGCAGGCGGCCGATCGTGCGCTCGCGAAGGGTCTCGTTGTGCTCCCCGGCGATGCGCACCTCGACGCCGGGCATGGTCGGTCCGAGCCCCACGAAATCGATACCGTCTTCGTCCGGGGACGCGGTTTGCAGGTCGCGGCCCAGGCTGGATTTGGCCACGCGTAGGGTGCCTGTCGTCAGGTCGAAGGCGTTCTCCCAGGTCATGCAGGTCGCGGCCTCCGCCATCCCGAAGGCGGGCTGCATGGCGCGGGGGGACACCCCGAAGGGTAAGGTCAGACGCAGGAACTCGCGGACCACCGGCAAGGTCACCTGCTCCCCGGCGTTCATGAACAGGCGCACGGACGAGAGGTCGAAGCGGCGCTCGGGCTGCGCCACGAGCGCGTCGGCCACCAGCTTGAAGCCGAAATTGGGCGCCCAGGTATGGGTGACCCGGTGCTCTTCGAGCAAGGCGAGCCATCGCAGCGGGTCGTGCAGCACGTGGCTCGTGCGCACATGAATCTGCTGGAGGCCGAGGTAGACGTCCTTCAGATGGCAGGTCAGGGTAGGGACCACATGGTCGAAGGGCAGGAAGCTGAGATCGACGTCGCTGTCCTGGTAGCCGTTGTGGACGCGCGCCCCGTGGACATGATGAATGACGGCGCGGTGGGTCTCCTGGATGCACTTCGGGATGCCCGTGCTGCCCGAGGTAAGCTGGAGAAACAGCACGTCTTCCGGCCTGGGCGCGATCGGCACGAAGGGCGCGCCGACGCCGCGCTCTTCCAGGTCTTCGATGGCCACGGCGTGGAGCGGCTGGGTGTGCCCGAGGACCTGGGGCACGCCCGCGAGCAGCCCGCGCGTGCAGCGGTCGCCGATCACCACCGGATCGTCGAGGAGCGAGGCGATCCCCCACAGCTTGGACAGGATGGCGCTCGGCTCGCTGTACGACGGTGCGAGGGCCACGGTGACCGGGACGACGCCGGCGAGCGCGCAGCCCCAGAAGGCCACGAAATGGGAAGGTAAGCTGGGCACCTGGAGCACGGCATAGCGGCCGCGTCCGAACCCCTCCTGTCCGAGACCGGCGGCCACGCGTTGGGCCCTCTCCAGCAGGTTTTTGTAGGAGAGAAACGCCCGTGAACCGTCCTCCTCGATCAGGGTAAGACCCCGCTCGGGGTGACGGCTGGCCGCGCGCAGCAGGGCCTCGACCAGGGTCTGCGGCGCCCCTTCCGGCAGGGTCAGCGGACCCCCGGAGGTGTACGCCAAAGGCCGGGTGTCTTCCAGGCGGCTCGCCCCTTCGGCGGCCTGTTCGGTGGTGGTGGAGAGGTCGACCTTGCCGCTCCGCGTGTAACCGGCGAGCACGTCCGAGGCGTGGACCTCCCGGGCCGCTTGCACGTTGGGCGATAGGAAGGCGCGCGCGCCGCGCACGCCGGGCAGCGCGGACACCTGCTGCTCCACGCGGCTGAGCAGGGCGCTTTCCAACACGGGGAGGGAGTCGACCGCAAGGGGTCCCAACGGAGCGCGGTCCAAGAGCAAGACGTGCGCGCCCTCTGCCCGTTGTTCGAGGGCTTGGCGTGACACGCCTCGACGCAGCGTGACGGCCGCCGTCAGCGCGGTTCCCTGCGCGGTGGAGCGTGGGAAGACCTCGGTGTAGGCCACCGCCTTGTCGGAGCGCAGGGCCGCTTCGATGTGAGCCAGCGCGACGCGTTCGCCCCGCACGAAGGCGTAGCCCGGCACCGATCCGGTCAGGGACAGCTCCCCACTGGGCCGAAACACGCCCAAGTCCAGGGTGTGAGCGTCGCCGAGGAACACCCGACCTTCCACGCCGATGGGCACCTGTTGGTCGTGGTGGTCGCGCAGCGTGAGCGCCTGACCACCGGCGCCAAAGCCTTCGGGTAGGCCTTGGTGGAGGCGCGGGAGTAAGTCTGTCCGAGACAAAGCGTCGCGGCCCCGCGCGCGAAGCCAGACCTGCTCTTCGTCGGAGAGCAGCGGGAGGTCCGAGACAAGCATGGTGGGCTCGGCGACCGCGGCGGCCAGCAGGGTCGCGTAGTGGGACGCCATGCGCGCCACCGTCGCCGCGTCGAACAGGCCCGTGGCGAAGGAGAAATAGCCCGCGAAGCTCTTTCCGCGTGGCCAAAGGTGCAGGCCGAGGTCGAAGTGGTTGACCGTGCTCTTGAGGTCGATGGGGGAGAGCGTCATGCCCGAGAGCGTCATGCGGTCCAGGGACTCGGCATGGAGGGCGAACATGGCGTCGAAGATGGGGTTCTGGTCGGCGGTTCGGGCTCCGCCGAGGCGCTCGACCAGGACGTCGAAGGGAAGAGTCTCGCGACGCTGGGCCGCGAGCGTGTGGTGGCGGACGGCGGCCACGTGTTGTTCGAAGGTCGGGCCCTCTGCGAGGTCGTGGACGATCGGGACCACCTGCGCGAAATAGCCGATCAGCGGCGCGACCTCCGGGCGACCTCGGTTGGCGAGGGGCGTCCCGAGGGCGAAGCGGGCGTGGTCGGACGCGGCGTCGAACCCGGCGTAACGGTGGAGGACGGCGGAGAACGCCGCCGACAGCACCATGAAGGGTGTGGCGCCGAGCCGACGCGCGAGGGCCACCACGCCCTGACCGGTCGACATGGGAAGGTTGACATACACCATGTCGCCCGAAAATCGCGAGGTCATGCCGCGGGGTCGGTCGACAGGTAGGCGCGCACGGCCCATGTCACGAAGCTCGTCCTCCGCAGCGGCCAAGAGGGGCTCGAGCACACCCACGCTCAGGGCGCGCTCCTCCCCCCGTGCAACGTCGGCGTATTGAAGCGGTAAGGGTTCGATGCCAGACGGCGTTCCTCGCATTTTCGCTTCGTAAAAGAGCTGTAGCTCGCGCACGAAGAGGCCAATCGACCAGCCATCCCAAGCCACATGGTGGACCACCAAAAGCAGCACGTGGTCGTCCTCCGCGAGCTCGTACAAGACCGCGCGGAAAGGGCCCTGCGTCTCGCGGTCGAGCGCAATCGTTGCGTTGACCTCGGCGAGCTGTACGGCGCGCGCGAGCCTTGTCTCGGCGTTCCCCTCGTGGACGCGTACGCGTTCCAGGGAGAAGGGGCGGTGGGGTAGGGCGCGCTGAATCGTCCTTCCTTCCACCTCCACGAACACGCTGCGAAGAACGTCGTGACGAGCCACGACCGCGTCGATCGCAAAGGTGAGAGCGCTTGGATCGAGAGGGCCCTGGAGTCGAACCGCGGCGGGAAGGTGCAAGAGGGCCGTGTTACCCGCCAGTTTGCACGAAAAGAGCGCGCTCGCTTGGCTGCGGCTGAGCGGCGCCTCGTTCAAGGCTCCGTGTCTTCGATCGACCTCTGCCAACGCCGTGTCCCTCGATGTGATTTCGTTGTCACCGGGCGCCCAACGCGACGAGCGCAGCCAAGGACCATAACACAATCAATGGGGTTTCTAGCAAAGGCGGCCGCCCGCGGGCGCATTTTCGGTCACCTCGGGCAGGGGCCGCTTCAAATGTACGTCGGAATACTCGATAGGACGTCCATGCCGCGGTGCTGGAGCGGGATCGCGCCGTGATGGGCGCGCAAGGCAGGTGGCGTGGGAGACGGACGAACGGTGTACGATGGCCCCGATGAACACGTTCTTGCAGTCCATCACGCTCATCCGGCATGCGCGCAGCACGGCCAACGATGACCCCAGCATCTATCGCACGACACCCGATCATGCCATTCCGTTGAGCGCGCCCAACGGCGACGAATCAGCGCTCCTTGCCGGGGAGCGCCTCGCTACGCTCGGCCTCGATCCGCGGAGCACGTGTTCGTTCTCGTCGACCTACCTGCGCTGTGTCCAGACGGAAGAAATGGTCCTGACGCGGGCTTTCGGAACGCAAGCAGACCTCGTGCGGCGGCGTTCGTCGTTCTTGCTTCGGGAGCAAGAGTTCGGCGACTGGGACTGTCTGACCGAGGGGGAAATGGCGGAGGTCGATCCGACCCGGTATGCCAAGCGGCAGCGCCTGACCGACAACTACGGGCGCTTCTATTTTCGCTATCCGGGCGGTGAGAGCCGCGCCGACGTGACCCAACGGATCTCGATATTCATCGGCAAAATCCATCGTTCGCGCTACCCACACCACCTCGTCTTCTTGCACGGTGTAACGCAGAGGGCTTTTCGCATGGCCTGGTTCAACCGCTCCGTGGACTGGTTCGAACAGGAGCAAAATCCAGGGAATGCGTCGGTCCTTTGGATTCGACGCGGGGTAGACGGTCGTTGGGAGGAGGCCTATCTGTAAGGTTGAGCGGTCGGTGTCAGATCAAAGGTCGTCGAGGAGCCTCCGCGCCAGCGCCACGGTGCGCGCGTTGTCGGGGATGCGTTCGAGATAGCTCTTGCGGTGGGCCGGATCCGGGATCAGCGCCGCCCGATCGATGAGCCGTTGGTGGGCGACGCGGATGGCTGCTTCGGCGCCGCGGCGGTCGCCGAGCGAAAGCCGCAGCTCGGCTTGAATCAGGCGCACGTGGGCCTCCCCTTCCTCCACGCTCCCGAGCTCGTTCAGGATCTCCAGTGCCGTGCTGCCCGCCTCCACGGCGGCGGTCAGATCGCCCGCACAGAGGCAGGATTCGGCGAAAAAAGCGTAGGCGTCGGCGCGTAGCGCCCGTGCGGGCTCGAGCAGCTCCACGGCCCTTTGCGCTGCCCTTTGGGCATCGGCCGGGTTTCCCCGCATGAGAGCCAGTCGGGAAAGGTAGATGTACGACGACCCTACCAGCCGAAGATCACCCTGTTTCAGCGCCCGATCGGCGGATGTTTGCAGGGCGGCCTGGGCCTCGTCGAGGCGGCCGAGATACGCGAGCGTCATCCCGAGGTTCTGCTGCACCGTCGTCCCGATGGAGTCGAGCCCCATCGCCTTGGCGGTGGCCTCCGCCTCGCGCAGGGCCACCTCCGCCAGCTCGAACTGACCAAGCTCCAGGTAGGCGTAGCCCAGGTTGAGCTGCGCGCGCCCTGCGCTGCGCCGGTCTCCGAGGGCCTCGAAGGCCAGCAGCGATGCGGTCTCGCGTGTCGGATTTCCGGGCTCGCCCCGGCAAAAATCCCACCACGCCTCGGCCAGGTGCACACGAACGGCGACGCCGGGATCGTTTTTGACCATGGCCGCGCCCTTGGTGCGAAGCCAAATCATGACGCGCTCGCTCGCCGCGTAGTCGCCCAAGCGCAGGCGTTGAATCACCCCGTCCGCCAGGGCGATCACTAGCTCGGCGTTGGGCTCGTCCGGGCCTTCCAATAGCGCTTCGCAGGCCTCGATCAGCGCCTCGCGTTTGCCGCTGTGTCCGAGACCATGCAAGAGCTCGCGCGCCGCGTCGCAGTAGCGGGGTGTCCAGATCGGGAGGAGATCCATGGCGGCCCGCCCCTCGCGCGCTTCGTCGTCGCGGTTGCCGCGCCAACCATGCACCTCCGCGGCGAGCAGGTGCAGAAGGCCCCGCTCCTCGCCGATCGCGCCGCAAGCCAAGCCCCGCGCGGTGAGGTCGAGGACGGCGTCGAAATCGTTGGCGTCGAGGGCCTGCTCGGCGGCTCGCCGAAAGAAGCCGACGGCCCGCTGAGGTTGGCCGCCCCGCTCGAAATGACCTGCCAAAACCACCGCGGAGGGTTCGCCGTGATCGGCGAGCCAAGCGCCGACCAGCTGGTGAGCGAGGGTGCGGTCATCGTCGGTGAGCGTCGCGTAGGCACCATCGCGCAGCAGAGCGTGACGAAACACGTACTCGGTCTCGCCTTGAAAACGCGCCTCGGGGCGCTTCGCGACGAGCTCGCGCGCGACGAGGTCGTCGAGCTCGCGCGCCACGTCGTCGAGGTTGTGGGGGCCGCCGAGCACGCGCGCCGCGCCGGACGCCCAGAACACGCCGCCGAACACGCTCGCCGCGCGCAAGAGGCGACGGGTCTCCGCGGGCAGCCCCGAAAGGCGCGCCTCCACGATGGCGAGGACGGTCTCGGCGGACTCTTCGGTTTGTCCTTCGGAGGCCGCGCGAATCAGTTCTTCGAGGTGAAATGCGTTGCCCCCGGCGCGCTCCACGATGCGCTTGGCCACGGAATCGGCAACCTGGTCGCCGAGGGCGGCGCGCACGAGCCTGTCGCAATTTTTGGGAGTGAGCTCGGCCAAGCGCAGGTGCTGTACGTCGCGCTCAGACCACAGGCGAGGGAACAGCTCGAAGACCTCGGGACGCGCCAAAGCCAGCACAAAAAGCGGTCTTTCGGGCGCACCTCGCAGGACGCTGTCGATCAAGCGCACGGTGGGCAGATCGCCCCAGTGCAGATCTTCGAGCACCAACGCCAGGGGCCCGCGCGCGCACTCGGCGTCGATCCAGGCCTCGAACGCGCGCGCGGTTTGATCGCCCATGAGCACGGGATCGCGGCGCGCAGCGCGTAACTCGGCGTCGTCGACGTCGTCGAATAAAACCCCGGTAATCTCCCCGAGAAAGGGCGCCACCGAAGGGGCTCGCTCGGGGCCCACGAGGGCCGTCAGGTGGTCGACCAAGCGGGCCCTTCGGGCGGCGACGGGCTCCGACGGAACGAAGCCCACGCCGGCGCCGATGGCCTGGGCCAAGAGGCCGAAGGGCGCCCCCGCGCTCATCGCATCGGCTCGGCTGAGCAGCACCCGCGCGCCGCGCGCCGCGATGCGCCGCAAGACCTCGAAGCGAATGCGGCTCTTACCGCCGCCGGCCGGGGCGGTTACGAGGGCCGCACGCGTCACGGGCTCGTTCGCGCACTCCTCGAACAGCGCCTCGAGGATGGACAGCTCGCGGTCCCGACCGACGCACGGCATGGGCTTTCCAAGCAGCGTGCGTGTCTCGGACTCGTCCCTGCGCTCGCCGAGGAGCAGCGCTCCGACGTCATCCCTCTCGACGACGAAACGGGCTTCGATCAAGCCATCGGTGATGCCGTCGATGCGGATGGGAACGCCGTCGCGTCGCGGAGGCGGTGCGCGCCGCAGCAGCGCAGCGGCGCGATCGATGGCCTCGCCCACGGGCCAACGCTCGGCGATACGCCCCCGCCCAGTGGTCACGGTGAGCGGGACATTGGGCGCCAAACCCCTTAAAACCAAGGCCAAACGCGCGGCCCGCGCGACCCGGTCGCTGGCGACGCCCTGACCCCGAAGCGTGACGACGAACGCGCCGCCGGCCAACGGCTCGTAGTGCCCACCGTACACAAGGGCCGTTTTTTGTAGCTCCGCCATCACGTTGCCCAGGGTCTGTGCGTCCATCGTCGGCGCCGTGCCGGCGTCGTGCGAGGGCTCGGCGGCGGCCATGATCACCGACAAAAGCTCTTGTTCTCCCGTGGTAATGCCGAGCGCAGGAGGCCGCCCCGAGGGGCGCATCGGCAGCGAAGCGAAGTCGAGGTTGTCGAGCGCTTGCAGCACGGCGACCGCATTTTCCGGCCGTTCGAGCGGGTTTTTCGCGAGCATACGGCCGACGAGGACGTCGAGCGCGGGGGGCACACGCGACGCGAGATCGCCGAGCCTCGGCGCCTCTTCGACCAGGATCTTCGCGAGCAACGCCATGATGTGCTCGGCCACGAACACCGGTCGCCCCGCGATGCACTCAAACAGCACGCAACCCAGGGAAAATACGTCTGCCGCGGGGCCCACGTCGCGGGTCCCGCGGGCCTGTTCCGGTGCCATGTAGCCCGGTGTTCCGACGGCGATCCCGGTGCCCGTCGGGGTGCTTCCGCGGGGCCCGGCGCGGCGCGCGATGCCGAAGTCAAGCAGCTTGACGCGGGCCACGTCGCCCTGCGAAAGAAGCAGGTTTTCGGGCTTGATATCGCGGTGAACAATGGAGGCCGCGTGGGCGCGCGCGAGCGCGTCCGCCACCTGCCGAGCAAGGACCACCGCCGCGTGTACGGGCAAAGGACCGCGCTTGAGCCGCTCGGCGAGGCTCTCCCCTTCCACCCATTCCATGGCGATCCAAGGCTCGTCGTCGGGCGTCGTGCCGCGCGCGACGTAGCGAACGATGGCGGGGTGATCGAGGGATGCTAGGAGCTCGGCCTCGCGCACGAAGCGATCGAGCGAGAAGCGATCGCGAAGCACCTTGATGGCGACGACGCTGTCAAGCTCCCGATCGTGTGCGCGGTAAACAGCTCCCATCCCGCCGGAGCCTGCGAGGCTCTGGATTTCGAAGCGTTTGGCGAGCAGGGTGCCGGAGAGCACGGGCGGTGGTTGTACCAGGACCTCGATTCGGTCGAAACAACGGGACGCCACGCGTCCTCGGCGGTTGCCGAGAATCGCAGCGCTAGTCTAGTTTCGTCGGGCGTCGCCCATGCTCGAAATTCGTTCTACGGACTTCCTGTCGTACGACCTCGAACGAATCCATGTGCGCCCGCGGCGCGCGCGAAAAAGCGCGCTTTGACGGCACGCGACGTCGCGCGAGACGAGCGCGGTCCGTGGTATCTTCGCGCGCGAGGCTACCTTGAAAAATACTCCCGCTCGCACCGCGGTCTTCCTCACAACAGCGCTATTTGCCCTATTTTTAGGCGCGTCGGTCGCGGCGCCCGCGTGCTCGGCGACGGACTCCGAGACCTCCACGACCTCCTCGTCGGACGCGTCGACGGGCGTTGGCGGGTCGGGAGGGCAGGGAGGCTCGGCCACCAGCACAACGACCGCCACCAGCTCCTCCACGACCGGTACGGGTGGCATGGGGCAGGGTGGATCCGGTGGCGAGGGCGGCACCCTGTGCCCCAGCGGCAGCATCGTTTGCGAGGGCACCACCGCCAAGGTTTGCGATGGAAACGGCGGCTTTTCCAGCGAGACCGAGTGCGCCCCGAAGGTATGCGCCCCCGGCATCGGCTGCTCCGAGTGCATCCCGGGAGAGGCAAGCTGCGTCGGCACCGACTCGGTGGTCTGCAAGGGCGACGGCTCGGGCTACACGATCGTCCACAAGTGGGACGGCGCCAATGGAGCTT
>CAYLJT010000183.1:0-11723 GCA_964383995.1 uncultured Polyangiaceae bacterium | reverse complement strand
GTAGCAACCCGGTCGTGTGCGCGGCTTCGGATCAATGCCACGCGGCGGGCACCTGCGATCCGTCGACCGGTGTTTGCTCGAACCCGGTGGCTGCCAACGGCGTGGCTTGCAACGATGGTAACGCCTGTACGCAAGTCGATACGTGTCAGGCGGGCGTCTGCAGCGGGAGCAACCCGGTGGTTTGTGCGGCGTCGGACCAATGCCACACGGCGGGCACCTGCGATCCGCAGACCGGCGCGTGCTCCAATCCGGCCGTAGCCAACGGTACGGCGTGCAGCGACGGGAATGCGTGCACGCAGGGTGACACGTGCGAGGCGGGTGTTTGTGGTGGTAGCAGCTCTCCGAGCGCCCCCAACATGACGGGGCCTCAAGAGGCGGGCGGCGGCGATCCGGATGGTACGGGATCGGCGTCGATCACGCTGAACTCCGCGACGAATCAGGTTTGCTGGACGATGTCGTGGGCCAACATCGGGTCCCCCACGGCGGCGCATATCCACACCGGCGCGTTGGGCGTGACCGGCCCGATCTTCATCGGCCTGAGCGCGACGACGAGCGGCTGTGTCTCGACGACGGCCGCGAATATCGCGGCGGTTCGCGCGAACCCCGCGGGCTTCTACGTGAACATCCACACGTCGGCCTTCCCGGCCGGTGCCGTGCGCGGACAGCTCTCGGCAGCGATTACCTGTACGGCGTCGGATCAATGCCATACGGCCGGCACCTGCGATCCATCGACCGGCGTCTGCTCGAATCCGGCGGCCGCCAACGGCGTGGCTTGCAACGACGGTAACGCCTGTACGCAGAGCGACAGTTGCCAGGCGGGCGTCTGCACCGGGAGCAACCCGGTGGTGTGCGCGGCGTCCGACCAATGCCATGCGGCGGGGACGTGCAATTCGGCGACGGGCGTCTGCTCGAACCCGACCGCCGCCAATGGAACGGCTTGCAGCGACGGCAACGCGTGCACTCAGGTGGACACTTGCCAGTCGGGCGTCTGCACCGGCGCGAGCCCCGTGGTGTGCACGGCGTCCGACCAATGCCATACGGCGGGGACGTGCAATTCGGCAACGGGCGTCTGCTCGAACCCGGCGGCGCAGAACCTGACGCCTTGTAGCGATGGTAACGCGTGTACGGTAGGCGATACCTGCCTCGCAGGGGCTTGTACAGGGGGCGCTCCGGTCACCTGCACGGCCTCCGATGCTTGCCATACGGCGGGCACCTGCAACGCGGCGACGGGCGTCTGCTCCAACCCGGCCGCCGCCAACGGCACCCTTTGCAACGACGGCAATGCCTGCACGCTCGCGGATACCTGCCAGGCAGGCATCTGCACGGGCTCCAACCCCAAGGTCTGCACGGCCACCGATCAATGCCACACGGCGGGCGTCTGCGATCCGGCCTCGGGTAGCTGCTCGAACCCGGCAGCGGCCGACGGAACCTCTTGCAGCGACGGCGACGTCTGCACCCAGAGCGACACCTGCCAGGCGGGCGTTTGCTCTTCGGGCGCGGACGTGTGCGGGAGCTGCGCTGCGACCGCGGTGACGTTCTCGATCATGCACGCCGACTGCGGAGCCACCACCTGGGATCTTCAGATCAACGGCGTCACGGCGGCGACGGTCACCCCGACCGAGGGTTGTTATTGCGCCATCAATCCGGGCGTCTTCACCATCACCGACCCGACAGCGTTGGCCCTCGTGACGGGCTGCAACGACACGTTCACCTTGGTGCAGGACGGCGGCGCGGGCGGCGCGAACATGGCGCTCGCCTCGATCAAGGTCACAGTCGACTACGCGAGCGCGCCCAGCGAAACGCAGTGCATCTTCGACGCTACCGGGACCAACTGCCAGGTGGTTGATATTTGCGACTACGGCTACGCGTTCGGCGCGGGCAATCCGTCCGGCGTCGGGCCTTGTTCGCAGGCCTGCGGTGGCCAGGGCAACGCCTGCGGTGTCGCCTCCCTTACCTACCAGGTGCTCCATGCCGACTGCGGCGCCACGACCTGGGACCTGACCCTCAACGGGGCGGTCATCCAGAGCGTGGTCCCCACGCAGGACTGCAACTGCAACGCCTCCCCGGCAAGCTACGTCATCTACGACCCGAACGTCCTCAACTCGCTCACCGGCTGCAACGACGTGTTTGGTATCAACCAGACCGACGCGAACGCGGGTGTCGATCTGTTCATGGGCTGGGTCAAGACCGTGGTCTCCTACACCGACGGATCACCGGCCACGACCACCTGCGTGGGCGACTGGTCGGGCACCAACTGCGGCACGACCGACGTCTGTGAAGGCGCCCAGTTCGGTGTCGGGCCGGTGAGCGGTGCGGGCGACTGCCCGACCGGCACCACCTGCACGGGTCAGACCTGTGCCCACGACATCTGCGTTGCAGGCGGGGCCCTCGATCCGGCCTGCGGCGGTTGTACGGCGGCGGTCTGCGAGGCCGATCCCTTCTGCTGCAGCAACACCTGGGATCTCGTGTGTGTAGGCAAGGTGGACATCTACTGCGGCGGCATCACCTGCCCGTAGGTTCACATCCGTAAACGAACGTCGGCGCGCCTGGCCACCTGGACTCCCAGGCCCCGCGCGCCGCCGTGTTTCTGGGCCACGGAACTGGCCGTAAGGATGGGGCCGGGGGCCCGCGTTTGACCCCTCCAGGCACGTCAGCTCGCGGCTCGTGTCGCGAGTCCCAGGAAATTACGGCGCGCTCGCGCAGGGGTGGTCGGTGGGTGGAGGTGTCAAGAGCGGCGCGCCATCTTCCCAAGTGACCGGTACGGACGCCCAGACGCGTCGCAGCACGTCGCAACGGCTCGCCTCGAATGCTTCCAGATCCCAAGTCAGGTAGGCACCAAGCTCGCTCGCCACGTGCACATGCGCGGCCTCCACGAGCACATGGTCGATGGGACCGTGCAGGTGCGCGTCCACCAGGGCGGAGCCGTCTCGCTCGCTCCAAAGACCGACCTCTCCGCTGACGTAGCCAACGATGAGCGTCCCCGGTGGCCCCGGAACGGTGATGCGCGCAGGCGAGGCGGGCACCCGCTCCAGCCAGCGCGCGCGCGTCGACTCCCATGGTTGAACGGCTACCGCGCCGTCGCGGTACCCTACCACGGCGCCTTCCGAGCCATTTCCGAGGGCGGTCGCGCCCACCGCGACCGCCAGCTTGTGCGTCACGGCGCCGTTGTCGTCGAAGGCCAGCACGGCGCCTTCCACCCCCACCAGCAGGGGCGAGCCACCTCCGATGGTGGTCACTTCGCCTTCGGTGGGCAGCTCCGTCAGGGCACCCTGGGCGGTCAAGAGCGCGACCTTTCCGCCGGCGCGCAGGGCGCACCCCTCGGACAGCGCGAGCACCTGCTCTGGCTGGCCCAGCGGGGCCGACGCGACGCGCGTGTCACGCGTCATGTCCCACAGCTCGACCGTCCCGTCCCACCGCGCCACGCACAGCGTCTTCCCGTTGCGGTGCACGGCCGACCCGCGGGCACCCCCTTGCAGCGCCGTCCTCCACGCCGCCGCCGGGAGCTTGGCAGGATCGGGATGGACCGCCACGGTCGTATCTTTGCCGTCCAGATCGAGCCACCCCTCGTGGGTCAGCAGCTGCACCGGGCCCGGCGCGAGGGCGACGGTATGCCATAACGATCTTCCCGTCGTCGGATCCCACAGCCGAACCGCGCCATCGTCGCCTCCCGTGACGACCGCCTTGCCGTCGGCCGTCCATGCGACGCGGTTGACCTCGGCCTGGTGACCGACAAGCTCGAGCGAGCTACCGCCGCCGATGGCGACGATCCGCGCCTTGCTGTCGGAGCAGGTGACCGCCACGTGCTCTCCCGTGGGATCCCACTTCACGTCGTAGATGCGAGAGGGAAGCTGGGCGAGCGCGCGGCCCTCGCCGGTCTCCGTGTCCCACACCCACAACGAGCCTCCGAAGCCCGCGGTGGCGAGCTTTTTTCCGTCCGCCGAGAAGGCCGCGGCCCACACGGCGTCGGTGTGCCCGACGAGGTGGCGGCCTTGCTCCGACGCGAGGTCCCAGAGGATTACGTCTCCGCCCTCCGCGCCTGCGGCGAGGCGCTGCTGCTTCGGTCCCCAGGCGATGGCGCGGATGTCCGAGGTGTGCCCGGTCAGCACGTGCTGCTCGATGCCCGTCGTGCGGTCCCAGACGATGACGGAGCGGTTCTTCCCTTCGGCCGCGAAGAGGTTTCCGTCTGGGGAGAGCTGCCGCGGCTCGTTGGCGGCCGGCACGGGTCGGAGCGAGGTCGGCTCGCGGCTGTCCGTGTCCAGATTCCAGGTTCGCACCACGTTGTCGGCTCCCAGGGCGGAGAGCTCGCTCCCCGACCAGGAGACGCTCATGATGTTGGAAATGAACGGAAACACCCTGGTTTCGTGGCCCGTCACGCGGTCCCAGATGCGCAAGCTACGGTCGGTGCCGCCGGACGCGATGATATCGCCGCGCGGGGAGGTGCTCACCCAACCCACCGCCCCCAGGTGGCCGCCGCCGGCCTCCGCTTGGCTCAGCCGATCGACTTGAAACATGCGGAGCGAGCCGTCGTGACTGGCGGTGGCCACGAAGCGGCCGGTCGGATCGAAGCTCAGCCCGTGCACGTAGTCGCCGTGAAGCAAGGGCAGCCCGAGGGGAGCTCCCGTCTTCGCGTCCCAGACCCGGGCGGTGTGATCCTGCCCGCCCGAGACGATGGTCTTGCCATCGGACGAGTAGCGCACGTTCATCAGGTTGTCCGAGTGACCTCGCAGCCGTCTTACCTCCGCTCCTGACTCCAGATCGACGACGTGGACCAGGTTGTCCTCCGAGCCCACGGCTAGGAACTTCTGGTCGGGCGACAGATCCATGTCCAGGCTTGTCTCGGACATGGTGGTGACGGTTCGTGGCCGAGAGCCCCAGGGCGCCTTCCAGGCCAGCACGCGGCCGGTCTTGTCGATGGACACGAGGAGGTCTCGGCCTTGCCCCCGACCAGCGCGCGCACGGGGCCCGCGTGTCCCACGAGGGAAGCCAGGGGCGCCGCGGAGCTCGAGGTGAGATCCCACAGGTGCACCAAGGCGTCGTCCCCGCCCACCGCGAGCAGCTTGCCGTCCGCTGACAGGGACATCGCGTGGAGGCCGCCCTTGGGCGCGCGCAGGCTCCGCTTCTCGGTCTGCGTGGCCACGTCCCAAATTCGGATGCCACCGCTCCAATCGATGGAGGCGAGGATCTTGCCATCCCCGGAGAAGCGCGCCGCGAGGATCTGGTCGTCGTGGCCGCGCAGGCGCGTTTCGCGGCTCGTGAGCGAGTCGACCAGGTACAGGACCTTGCTCTGACCTGCCGTCGCGACCGTGCGTCCGTCGGGGGAGATCTCCGCCACGTACAGCGCTGGGCCGAGGTCACGTCGCCAAAGGAGCGGCTGCCGTTCCAGCGTCCAAAACAGCGTCCGCGCCGAAGGATCATCCTCGATTTCCAGGGCCAAACGCACCTTGGCGCGGGCCTCCAGCGGGTCGCCCTGGGCCAGGGCCGCGCGGGCTCCTTCGCGTAGCCCCGCCGCTCGCTGCTGCGAGACCTCCGCGCGCGCGTGCTCGGCCTGCGTCCAGCCGTCCCGGGCGCGCTGCCCCTCGGCGCCGAAGTACAAGCTCGTCAGCGACGCGATGGTCGCCACGCCCGCGAGCAAGGTAAGCCCCGCGAGGGTCGCGTACCTTACCCTGCGGCGACCGCGGTCGGCCATGCGCGTTGCCGCACCGAGGAAGGCCGCGCCAAGCTCGGACGGCGGCGCGCCATGGCGTTGCACGCGGCGGACAGCCTCGGACAAAACCTCCCCGCGCCACAGATCGTCGTCCCGCCGTCCCCGCCGATTCCATGCCTCCGCCGCCTGGTGGAGCTCGCGCAGCAAGAGCACTTCTTCCCGGCCTTCGTCGAGCCAGCGCGCGAGGGCGCCCCAGGTGGAGACCAGCGACTCGTGGGTCAGCTCCACGAGCGCGTCGTCGGGGGCGACCCCCTTCGCCCGCAGGACCGAGACGAGCCGCGCTCCCACCAGGTCGTCGAGGACGCCGCGCGACTCCGCCGGCAGGCCCGCGACCGCGCGCGCAATGCTGGTGGAGCGTCGTGTGCGTTCCGGCGTGACGAGCCGCAAGAGGATGGCCCGCGCGAGCTTCTGACCTTCCTGCGTCATGCGCTCGACGACGCCGTCGGCGTGGCGCGCGAGGGCCCCCTCCACGCCGCCGATTTGTTCGTAGGCCGCGCGGCTGATCAGCTTGTGCTTCGTATCGCGGTGCTCCCAAAGGCGCTCCGCGGCGAACTGCAAGAGGGGCAAGCCTGCGCCCCCGCCCGACGCCACCGCCCTCACCATTTCGAGCGGTAGCTCGGGGTCCTCGAAGCGATAGCCCACGATGGCAAGGGGCTCGGTCAGCACATCGGTCAGGGCCTCGGCGGCCACCGGCTGCAGCATGAAGATGCTCGCGAAGGCCTCTTGCGCCCGAGGTCCCATGGCGATGCGCCCGAGAAAGTCGTCTCGGACAGCCAGGATGATGCGCACCGGATCTGCGGGGTCGTCGGCCGCGCTGCACAGCGTCTCCACGAACGCACGGCGCTCCTCCGGATCGGCGACCTGCGTCACGGCCTCTTCGAGCTGATCGACGAACAGCACCACCTTACTGCCGCGCTCATCGGCCAGGCGGCGCAGCGTCATGCCGAGCTCCGCTGGATTTTGTCTCAGACGGCTCGCGAGGTCTTGGGTGTCCGAGCTTCCGAGCACGGACACCCCCTCAGCGATGGGAAGAAGGGAAGGACGGGAAGGTGGATCGGAGGGTAGATCGGGGAACACGATGCGCGGCCCCACGGGCGGCGCGATGCTGTCGATGAGGGGGGAGACGGACAGCGGAGGATCGGAGCCCGGAGGCGAGGAGCCGCGGCCCCGCGAAGAGTCGGGCGGCTCGGAGATGCGGCCGCGCTCCACCGTGTCGGCCCCCGCCCGGCTCAGGCGCGCGGCGAGGGTCGCGAAGGGGCGCGAGCCCGGGCGCATCGAGAGCAGCAGCACGGGGCCCTGCTCGCGCAGACGCGGCACCAAACCCGCCTGCACCAACGAGCTTTTTCCAGCGCCGGAGCGCCCCACGAGGGCCAAGAGCGGCTCCGTGCGCAGCCGTTCGGTGAGCGCCTCCACCTCCGCGCTGCGGCCGAAGAACAGGTGTGCTTGGCGCTCGGTGAAGGCCGCCAGGCCGCGAAAGGGGTTGTCGTCGCTGGCTTCTCCGAGCCGCGGCGAGCGCAGCAATTGGCGGAGCACCTCGGCCGCCTCGGCGGCCGTGGGACGGTCGTCTTGTTCTTTCGCGAGGCACTGCGAAACGAGCTGCACGAGCAGCGTCGGCAACCCCGGGCCGTCCAGACGTGGGGCCGGCTCCGGGCTGCAAACCGCCTGTTTTCGCCGCACCACGTCGCTCCAGCCACCCCTCGCGCGGGGGCGGGTCGCCGCGTCGAGCGGAGCCGTCGATGCCGGTGCGTCGAAGGGGCCGTGTCCGGCCACCAGCTCGAAGATCAAAAGCCCCAGGGCAAACACGTCGGTCTTCGGCCCGAGCTCGCGCATCTCCCACTGTTCGGGCGCCATGAACTCCGGTGTCCCGGCGCCACCGCTCCCGCTCGGCGTATCGAGGTCGGGGGTGGTCGGGTCCTCGTCGGGCTCGTCTTCCTCCACGGACACTTTGGCGATGCCAAAGTCCACCACGCGAAGCCGACCGTCCTTGGGCACGATGACGTTCGAGGGCTTCAAGTCCCGGTGCAAAACCCCGGCGCGGTGGGCCTCCGCCAGCGCCTCGGCCACGGCCAACGAGATGCGAAGCGCCTCGGGCAACGCCGGCCTTCCTTCACGAAGACGCTCGTGCAGGTTCTGCCCCTCCAGATACTCCAGCGCGACATAGGGCTTTCCCTGATGCTCGCCCACCCCGTAAATCGTCACGATGTGGGGGTGGTTGAAGCGGGCCGTCGCCTGCGCTTCGAGCAGGAATCGTTCTTTGGCGCGCGGGGAGCCCAGCTCTTCGGGCCGCACGACCTTGAGGGCCGCGCGCCGCCCAAGCACCTCGTCGCGAGCCAGGTAGACCTCGCCCATCCCACCCTGGGCCACCATGCGCACGATGCGATATTGATCGACCTGATCCCCCGCGGAAAACGACGGCGGTCGTCGACGACCGCGCGGTCGCACGTTGCGCCGCAGGGTCGGGGCCGGGCCTAGGAACGGCTCCGTATCCCGCTCGGGCTCGCGCTCACGAGCCATAGGACCTGCGTCGCGGCGACAAAGGTGCTCCGTCCAAGCGTTGTAGCTTACGATACCTGCGGGCTCTTCTGGGGACCGATCGCTTCATTCGGGGACGGGGGGAGCAATCTTTTTGAGGTCCATCCCACCTGGGTACATGTAGCTCGTGTACTGCCCGTAGGCGTAGACCACGATGCCGAAGGCCTCTTCGGACTGGGCGCGGTGCCCGCCCGTCTTGTTCAGCTCGACCCGCGCCACGGCCCAGTCCGAGCTCCCTACTTGGTCGAACGCGCTGCCGCTGATCAAGGCGCCGTCGAGCTCCACGGTGGTCCCCACCTTGGCGATGATGTTCACGTAGCTCGTATCGAACGAGATCGGCGCGATGAACGTGTAGTCCTTGCGGAACTGGGCGGTCGGGATAGCGATGGATTGGCTTGGATCGCCCTCGCCGACCCCTTGATCGACGACCGTCGGATCGCCCTGGCCGTGCATGTAGTGCGTGACCGCGAAGGGCAGATTGGCAGTGACGACGAAGTCGTCGACGACCGAGACAAGCTCGTTGATGTCGCCGCTCTTCAGCGTGGTGTCCGAGTCGATCGCCGGTGGGTCGTAGGTCAACGAAGTGCCATCGACGACGCCGTGGATACGAACCGTGTGCATGCCGCCGTTGGGTGTGCCCGAGAGGCCGCTCGGCGTGCGCGGGATGGTGACCACGTACTCGGTGCCCAGGGTCTCGGCCGGGAGCACGCTCTCTTCGAGGTGATCGCAGGCCACCGTGTCGTTGGGGATGATCGCGCAGGGCGAGCCGGTGATGGCCTGGACCGGGAACGTGGCCTGAATCGTCGAGCCCGACCACTGTTGGGTGAGCGATGAGCCCTTGGTGAAGAGCTCGAGCACCTCACCCCGCTGCAGGGTGAAGGTCACCACCTCGTTCTTGGCCAAATCCACGCCTTCCCCCGGCAACGTCGTCGTGCGCGGCCCGGCCTTGAGCGTGATTTCGTTGTTGTCGGCGGTGGAGGTGATCGCCAAAAAATCGCCGACGAACACCGTGCGATAGCCGACGACGAAGTAGTCCCCCGTCAGCGCGTTCGTGGGCAAAAGCAGCGAAGCGTCGTTGGTGAACGAATAGCAGTGGTTGAAGACGAGGTTCGGACACTGCGGTGGATTGGTGGTGTTCTCGTACTCGAGGGGGCTGAACTGATAGGCCACGATGGGCCGGTCGGAGCGCAGGCGATAGGCCTGTCCGCGGGCGTTCTCGGTGGGCGGGGTGGCCGCCCCGGTGTTGTCGCCGTCGGGCCCCTTCAGCGTGTCGACCCAGGGCAAATCCAGGGTTTTGGTCTCGTAGCCGAGGAGCGTCGTCGTGTAGTTGAAGCCCGGTCCATCGATGGTGATCGTGGTCGGGTCGCTGGTCGTGCTCGCCATCGCCACCGCGAACTGAAACGAGTCTTTCCAGACCGAGTTGCGCGTGACGGTGGGCCAATATTCGCAGCCGACGTAGCTTGTGCCGAGGTTGGTCGGTGTGCAGGCGCCGACGCAGCCGTCGGGGTTACAGACCATGCCCTGCGCGGGATCGCACTCGAAGCTTATCTTTTGCGTGCCGTCCTGGCTGCACCCGGTGGCGATGCCGTTCTCGCAGGTGGCCGCGGCAGGCGCGCAGGCGACGCAGCCGGTGCCGGCCACGCAGTCCCCCGGCGCACACTCCTCGGCGGGTCCAAGCACGCCCGCCTCGTCGCAAGTGCGCGCGGCGCTGCCTTCGCAAATGATCTCCCCTGCCAAACACTCGCCCATCCCCGATGACGTGGTCGTCGTGGTGGAGGACGTTTCGAAGCTCTGTCCGTCGCCCGTCGCGGAGCAGGCGAGCCACGGCAAGAAGGCCGCGGAGACGGACAACAACAGCAAGCTCTTAACGGACGAAGGCATGACGACCTCGCGATGAACCGACGCGCTTGCGAGGATACACGCGAACGCAGACCTTCATCAGTTCGGGTCCGCGAAGTCTCCGTTGTCGTTCACGCCCAGGCTTTCGAGGATCTTCGACACCTCGATCTGGGCCTCGTACTCGGGCTTGGTCGTGAGAAATTGATGGAGATGCTTGCGCGCTCGCTCGTGATCGCCGCGGGCGGCCTCGGCGAGCCCCGCGGCATGCAGGGCGTCCGCGTCGTTCGGTAGCTTGCGGAGCACGATTTGCGCTTGTTTGAGGGCCCCATCGACGTCGCCCAAGAGCCGCAGCGTGTTGGAGAGCCCCACGCGCGAGCCCATGTACCCTGGTGCCAGCGTCAACGCGGCCCAATAGGCGTCACGCGCCGCCGCGTACTCGTTGGTCTCGAACAAGGCCGCCCCTAGAAAGTGGTAGCCGTAGGGGTTCGTCCGGTCCTCTTTGATGACGCGGCGCAGCTCGATCAAAGCTTCGATGAAGCGTCCTTCCTGCATCAGCTCGGTCGCTTCTTCGACCGCGTCCCAGTGCTGCGCGTCCTGCTTTTCTTCGTTGTTCATGAC
Source organism: uncultured Polyangiaceae bacterium (assembly GCA_964383995.1). GTDB lineage: Bacteria > Myxococcota_A > Polyangia > Polyangiales > Polyangiaceae > CAYLJT01. Next base: position 1,030 of record CAYLJT010000183.1, on the reverse strand, counting down.
CAAGACCTCCTGCGAGAAGCCCCGCATCAGGGTAACGAATCGCCGTTGAGAAAACCGCTTTTGTCGAGCCAAGGGCGAAGAGCCCGTCTCCTTTCGTTGTACGCGATCGCGTGGACGCTTGCCGTGGGCTCATTGTTTTACGGCGCGGGCTGGGCCGCCACCTCGGGGCTGTTTCCCGCGCCCCTCGACGACGTTTACATTCACTTTTGCTTCGCTCGCTCGTGGGCCCAAGGGGCCCCTTTTTCGTGGATTTCCGGGCAGGGTTATTCGTCGGGCGGGACCAGCTTGCTGTACCCGATGGTGCTCGCGCCGGGCTGGTTGCTCGGCTTTCGCGGCGCCTGGTTGGGGCTCTTCGCGGCCCTCGTCGCCGTCGCGTCCGTGGTCGACCTCGCTCGCTCGCTGGTGCGCCTCTTCGCGAGCCGCGGGCTCGTCGTCGCGCTGCTCGCACCGCCGCTCTTGTTGGCCGTGCCGCTGCTCGATTGGAGCCTCTTTTCCGGCATGGAAACGGCCTTTTGCGGGGCCCTCGTCGGGCGCGTGTTGCGGCTCGCCGACGCCGCCGAACGGGCGGATGCCCCTCGCCGCGCCCGTGCCCAGCTCGCCTTTGGTGCGGCGGCCGCGCTGCTCTACGCCGCTCGGCCCGAGCTCGTGGTGCTCGCGCTGCTGCTCAGCGTGAGCGTGGTGCGCAGCGCGCGAAGCCTGGCGACGGCGCCCTCCTTGGCGCGCTGCGCGGGGCCGACGCTGCTGCTCGTGGGCGCCGTCGCGCTGAGTCATTGGCTCTTCACAGGGGAGGCCCAAGCGGCCGGCGCGATTCGCAAGCTCGCCACCGAAAACCCCTATTGGAGCGGTTCGGAGGTGGCCCTCGAAGCCGTGAAAAACCTGGCGATATTGAGCGTTCAGGCTTTCGATGTGGCGCTCGGTGGTAGGGGCCCGCGCTGGACGCTGTTCGGGCTCGCGGCGATCGCCTGCGTCGCGCGGCGCACGCGCGGGTTGGCCCTGCCGCTCGTGCTCGGCGCGCTCGTGATGCTCGTGC
>CAYLJT010000182.1:0-11741 GCA_964383995.1 uncultured Polyangiaceae bacterium | reverse complement strand
GGCCCGCTTCGCGGGCGAGCTCGCGGACGATTTGGAGCGCGCGGCGACGCAGCGCGCGCTCACGGAGCGCGCGACTGGCGTCGACCACGCGCTCCGCGAGCAGGGCCTCGACCTCCGCGAAGCCCGAGCGCGAAAGCGCCGCTTCGTCGCCTAGACGCCCGGCGAGCGCGAGGCGCGCGGAGAACAAGCGCGGCGGACCCAGGGTCGAAACGCCGCTCTCCGCGAGGCCCTCCTCGACGTGCGCGAGCACCCGCTCTTCCTGCCCTGGCGTCACGCGATCGGCCTTGTTGATCAGCACCTGCACGGGCACGCCGAGGGCCTCTGCCTCGCGCAGAATGCGCCGCTCGGAGTCCTTGAGCGGGGCCGCTCCATCGAGCAGCCAGAGGGCGACATGGGCTTCGTCGAAGGCCGTGCGTGCGGCAGCCAAGTGCTCGGGATCGGGCGCGTTAAACCCAGGTGTGTCGAGCAGCTCGATGCGCTTCAAACGCTCGATCGGCGCGTAGATGTACACGCGCTCCACATGGCTGCCCTCGTCGACGACGGCGCGTAGCGCGGCCTTGAGGCCCGCATGCGTCACCACGCGATCGGTGTGACCGCGCATCACGATGCGCGCGAAGGGCTCGGCCGCCCACGCCACCCAATGCAAGGTCGCGGTGGTCGGGATGACCCCGGTCGGGGCCACGTCCACACCCAACAGCGCGTTCAAAAACGTGCTTTTTCCCGCGTTGAACTCGCCGACGACGGCGACGCACAACGGGCGCGCGCGCATCGCCGAAAGGGCCTCGACGGCGGCCAAACGGTCGAGCCGCTCGAGGGCCCGGGCGCCCGCGTAGAGCTCGGCGCACACGTCGTCCCAGGGCAGCTCGATGGCGTCGAACGACAGCCACTGCGCGAGGGCTTCGTCGCGGATTTCCGCGGCCCAATCTTCACCCACACCCAGGGCGCCATCGAGGGCGTCGAGGGCCTTCGGTACGTTCCCCGCGGCGAGCAGCGCTTGCGCTGCGTTGATTTGTCCGAGACCGACGGGCAGCTTCGCGGTGCGCGCCGACAACAGGCTCAACGAGCGCAGGTCGCGGGCCTCGACCGCCAGCCGGAGCAGGGTCTGCTCGGCCTGCGCGTCCCCTGCCCCGATGCCGTCGGCGAGCGCTTGACGCGCGTCTTCGGTGCGCCCCTCCGCGAACGCAAATGCCGCTTTCCATGCGGGATCGGAGGCCGATTCGGTGTCCATGACGACGGCGCGCGCGCGGCTCACCACGACCGCGTCGTGGGTGGCGGCGATGAGCGATGCGAAGAACGCCGAGGCCCCCGGCGCATCGAGGAGAAAGGCGCGCAGCGCGTGATCGACGGCCCACGCGGTGTGCCCCTCGGCCAGGGCCAGGCGCGCACGCACGAGGGCCGTCCGCCCCGTGATATCGAAGGCCTCCCCAAGCAGGCCGGCGAGGGTCGACGCGGAAGCCGTATCGCCGCGCGCGAGCGCGACCTCCGCGCGTCGCAGGGCCACCTCGTCGTCGGGGCCCGGGGTCAGCCGCGGCGCGACGCGGTCGAGCCAGCGCAAGGCGCGGGTGGGATCGCCAGCGGCCAGATCCCTGTCGCACAACGCGAGGAGCGCGCGCCGCACGGCCTCGGGCGCTTCGGGCGCCGACGTCGCGCGCTCCAGGGCCTCGCGCGCCTCGGGCAGGCCCGCGCGCTCCCGCGCGAGCCCGAGACGCAGCCAAACGTCGGCCCGCCAAGGAACGTGCTTGGCGAGGCCGGCGAGGGCCTCTGCGGCCTCCACATCGAGCCAAGCATCCTCGGCTGCGTCGGCGAGCAACGCGAGGCCCAGGGGCGAGCCAGGCACCCTCGCGAGCAGGGCCCGGGCCTGCTCCCTCGCGTCGAGGGGTCGACCCCGCGCCAACGCCTCTTCAGCCGCCTTTCGGGCCCCTTCGGCCCCGCGCGCGAACAGCTCCACGCGATCGAAGACGTGGGCAATGCCATCGGCAAGGCGGGCCATGGCCTCTCTTTCAGCGCAGCGCGCTGGCGCCGCAAGCCCGGTCGCCAACGAACGCCGTTTCAGGCGCGATGCGGCGCAACACGACGTAGTGCAAGGGGGCGCCCGCGCTCTCGGCGACGGGCGTGAACTGACCTTCGATGCCCGGCTGCAGGGCCATCCATTGCTCCACGCCGCGGGAGAAGCGCGAGGCCGTCCAAGGGCTCGCTACGCGAGCGCCGTCCCCCAAAAGCAAGACCAGGGTGTCGACCCCGCGACTGTCGAGCAGGGTCATCGGGATGCGCTTGGTCGTGTGTCCACCGGGCAACGCGGCGATCGGCGGATCGGTGACGCCCGCCAAATCAACGACGGTCGCGTCCATCGCCACGGCGCCCACCCAGCCGATGTCGACGGTCGCGATCACATGCCCACCGCGCAACGCGGGGCCGAGCGCAGCCATCACCGCGCGCCGGTCGTCCGAGACACGCATGGCCTCGGTGCCCGCACGGGACCACGCGAACACCTCGCCCGCGACAGCCACACCCAGCCGCGCCATCCCAGCCCAGGCCGCCCCTTCCACGAGCACGTAGGCCGCCGCCAACGCCGACACGCCCAAGGCAGGCACCGCGAGCCGCGAGAGCGGCATCCAATCGCCCCCGGCCAGCGCGATCGCGACGAAGTGCAACACGACCGCCGCGACGAGGCCCTTCGCGAAGGGCGAGAGGCGCCGAAACACGAAGGGCGCGAGGAGCGCCACAGGACCCGTCAAGAGGAAACAGGCGAGCGCGTAGTTGGCGCCGATTTCGGCGTCCGGCGGCTTCGCGAGCGCCGAGAGCGGCATCGGGCCTCCGAACACCGCGACGCGAATCAACGCGACCACCACGAAGGGCGCACCCGCGAGCGCGAGCCGCGCCCCCGCACCGCCCTTTCCGAAGGGAGACGGCGTGAGGGCGAGCACGGCCGCCATCGGCAGAAGCTCGGGGCGCAGCGCCGCGCCCAGCCCCACCGCGCAGCTACCGATGCGATCCCAGCGCTTTTCGAGGGCCCGCAACGACACGCCCGCCGTGACGAGCCCGGCCACGAGCCCCGTTTCGAGCCCCGCCGCGCTCCACGCGGCCAAGGGAGCCGAAAAGAGCACGAGCAAAAGCGACGCAAAGCGGATCGGCTTCGACGAAAGCGCGCCCACCGCGCGACCGAGCAGAGCCGCGCCAAGAACCCAGGCAACGACGCCGATCAGCTTGGCGGCGAAGAGCGCCTGGAACGGGTCGCCACCGCAAAAAGGCGCCAAGATGTACGCGAATCCGAGGGGCGTCACGCCATCGGTGACGGCGCCGCCCGCGTTGAAACGGTAGCCGGCGCCCGACGCCAAATGGGCCGCGTAGCGTGCAGGGATCAGCGCGTCGTCCACGGTGAAGCCGCGCATGAGCAGGGCCGGCGCGAGCGCGGCGAGGGCGAAGAGCGCCATCGCAACGAAGGGCTTCGAGGGCCGAGGAGCGACTGCCACGAAGGCGGCCGTCCTACGAAATCAAGAAAAACACAACCGCTCAATCCGCCGAGCCCGCGCCCCTACGCTCGCCTTGATGCGTTTGTCCACTCTGCGGCGATCGGCGCACACAAGTTGGAACGTTGCTGCACGGCTTCCTAGCATCCGCGTCGCCGATGCTTGGTTTCACGCTAGCTCCTCGTGATTCGAACTCCACCCCGACCGCCGACCTCTCCGCCGTCGAACGGTCCCTCGGTCTGCTCGACGGTAGCTCGTCCGACGATCCGCCGCAGGCGTTCGTCTGCGACGTGACCTACGCCGTCGCCGACCTTTTGCGCGGCGAGCGCCAGCGCGCCGTGGTCCGCGTTCAAGGCCCCTGGGAAATGGGCCTCGAACGCGTGCGCGGCGATATCCTGGTGAGCGTCTTTCGCGGGGGCCCGAGCCCCGAGGTGCCCGTCTTCGAGCGCCGCATCGCGGAGACATCGCTGCTCGCGCGGCTGCTCGACAGCCTTCATCGGGACCTCGACGAGGTCGACGACCAGGCCCAAACGCCCCTCGCCGCGAACACCGCGCCGCTCTTCGAAATGAAGCGTGGGCTGCGCATCGCGCCGCGTAAAGAGCCTGCGTTCGTCGCTCCTTTGCGCAACGAAGCGCTGTCCGCCGCCGCGGAGCACCTGCGCTCCGTGCTGCCACCCTGCGACGCGGAGCCGGCAGAGCTCATGGAGGTGAGCGTCGAGGCCCCTTCCGAGGGCGCCTTTGGCATCGCCGCCGAGTTCTCCATGCGGGCGCCCAAGCCGACCCAAAGGGTCCCGGGAGCCGCGCGCTCGGATCTGTTTTCCCTGCTCATTCGCGGCAAATTGCGGCTCACGGCGCGCGAGGCCGAGCGGGAAATGGATGCGGTGTTCTTGTTTCCGTTTGCGGAGCAACTGGTGCCCTTGGCGATCGATGGCATCGACGCCTGGTCCCACGGGCGCGCGCTCTTCCGTCGGGTAGACGCCGCGGGCACGGTGGTCGGTCTTCGCTTGTCGCCCCGCGGGGTTGTCGCCTTGACCTTGGGCAAGGCGCGCAACGAAGCCCACACCTTCACGTTCTCCAACATCGATGGCCTGGCCTTCGCGCAGGGCGTACTGAGCTTCGGACGAGGCCTCGTGCGCAGCCTGATCCGGCGTGATCGAGGTCAGCTCCAAAACCTGCGCGTCACGAGCTTGAAGGGCCATTTGCGCGATTTGGAGCAGCGCCTGCGCGACGCCACGCAAGACGAGTCCAAGGTGAACGACGCTCCGCACGCCTACCGCGCCTATGCCATGGCGCCGGTGGCCAAGCCCGAGCCCGACGCCTTCAGCCATGCACGACTGCGCTTCGCAGCGACCTGGACGGCGGCCGTTCCAGGGCTCGATCTACGCTCGACTTTCCTGTGCGGCGATGCGCTGTTGGTGGGCTCGGCGACACGCACGACGTGTTTTCACCGCGCCACGGGCGATATCGTGTGGGAGCGCGAGACGGGCCGCGCGGTCTCCGTTCCGACCCCCCGCGGCCTCGCGCGCCTGACCTCCGATGGCGCCCTCTCGCTCTACGACTACGCGGCCGGAGAGCCCTTGTTCCAACTGCGCCTCGCGCCCCGCGTGGGCACGGGCGCTTCGGGCGCGGTGGTGGGCGGCCCGGGCCTGCCTCGCTTGCTCATCGTCAGCGAAGGGGCGCGGCACCTGTGCGCGGTGGATCTCGACACGGGCGACGTGCGTTGGCGCTACGCCGCGCGTCGGGGCGCGAATTTTCGCCTCAAGCGTGTGGGTCGCTTGGTGCTCGTCGCGGCCGGCGACGCCTCCCTCGTGGCGCTCGACGTGGTGACTGGCGAGATCGTCTGGCGCTTCTGCGACAGGCTTCGTTTTGGCTCCCATGTCGCCTTCGACCGGGACGCGGTGTTCGCGGTGTCGGGGCACGGCGCCCTCGGCGGGCAGAGCGGCGGGCGGTTGCACCACATCGACCCGTGGACCGGTCGAGGTCGTTGGAGCAGCGAGCTTCCCGGGCGGACAACGGCGGTGGGCGCGCCCCTCGTCACGCCCAACGTGGTCCTGGTGGCCTCGAACGACCGCGGCACAACCACGCTCAGCGCCTTTGACCGCGCGAGCGGCGATGCCCTGTGGAGCGAAGCGGCCTGTGGCGCCGCCGCGAGCTGCCTCGTCGTCGACGACGCCGTGGTGCTCAACGGCGAAAACGGCGAGCTTTTGGCGCTCGAAGCGGAGACCGGGCAGGTGCGCTACCGCCACGTCTTTGGTGGCGAAGACGGCGACCGCCCGCGGCGCCTGGAGCCCGTGTTGCGCTCGGGAGCGTTGTTTGTGCCCCAACGCGACGTCCACGTGGTGCGCCCGAGGGACGGGACCCTGCTCGGAACGGTGGGCGTCGATCTCGTCCCGGACCTCCTGCGCGTCGACGAAAAGTGCAACGTATACGTGGCCGAGGAGAGCGGTCACCTGGCCGCCTTCGGGGCCGGACCGCGCCTCATGGTCGTGAAGTAATTCGCTCCGTGGATTGACGCCCCTCGGAGCACGTACCAGGGCTCCCGGCCTCTGCTCTCAGGAGGCCCTCTCGTGGCTCGTGTCCCCTCCCGTCATCTTCGCTCGCTGCTCCTATTGCTGACCCTGCTTGTGGCCGCCGGGCTCGGCTGCAGCGTCCTCGGCGCCGTCACCAATCCCGGAAGCTTCTGGGCCGTCAACGAGCCTGCCACGATGTCCGTCGTGCTCCGACGCACGAAGGCCGCCGAACGCACGGTCGAGCACGTCGATCGGTTGCTCGTCGCCACCTCGGTCGGCCCCGACGACAAATGGCCCGAAGAGATCGCGCTCAAGCCCGAGGACGGAAAGAGCATGTTGGAGGAGGTCGGCAAGCGCTTCCCCTACGACAAGATGCCTTTTCGGATCATGGCGGCGGAGGCATGGTCCCGTCGTCTAGCCAACACGGCCGCCCCTAAGATCGGGGGCAAAGGGGCCATGAAGGCGAAGACCGACGGCAAGAAAGACGACAAGAAGGACGCTAAAAAAGACGACAAGAAGGACGCTAAAAAAGACGACAAGAAGAGCGACAAGAAAGACGACAAGAAAGACGCCAAAAAGGACGACAAGAAAGACAGCAAGAAGGACGCTAAAAAAGACGACAAGAAGGGCGACAAGAAAGACGACAAGAAGGACGCTAAAAAAGACGGCAAGAAAGACGACAAGAAGGACGCCAAAAAGGACGACAAGGGGGAAGACAAGAAGGACGGCAGTGAAGAAGAGGAGGAGGAGGAGGCGCCTGTCCTGCCGGAGGACAACCTGCTCGCGTCCATCGACCCCGAGCTTGCCAAGAGCTACGCGCTCATCGCCCAGAAACGGGCGGCCATCGCCAAGCTGAATGTGGAAGCGGCGGAGGAAGAAGCCAATCGCGACAAGATGACTGCGGACGCCGACAAAAAGGCCAGCGAAGAGAAGTCCAGAGGCATCGAAGAGGCCATCACCAAGGCCGAGGGCGAGGTGGCACCGCTCGAGCAGTCCTTCCTGGAAAGCGCGCGAAAGAACGCGAAAAACGCCAAGCAGGAGGATCGAGAGCGCCTCGGACCGGCCCTGGCAGCCATGCGTCTTGCCGTGCGTGAGGCCGAGTCGGCGGCGGCCGCCGCGGCCCTGCGTTACCCTTTGGCCCTGCCTGGCCTGCAATCTGACGTGCAGAGCGCCGTCCCCGACATCGTGGCCGACATCATCGAAGAGCAAACCGGACACCGCCCCGAAATGTCGGGCTTGAAGCCGGACATTCGCATGGAAGGCACGGACGTGGAGCTTACCTTGAACGGCCTGTCGAAGAGCGACATGGGTAAGATTCAGATGGGAGATCTGGTCAGCGAGACCACGGACCGCACGCAAGACTACGTGAAACGCGTCGTGACGCTGCTCGCGATCCTGGACGATACGTCGGAGCGTCTGACCTTCCAAGGCAAGGTGCTCGACGAGATTTTGGGCGGCTTTGCGGACGCCGGCACCAAGGTCCCGGAGGCCGCCAAGGTGGAAGACTTCACGCCCGCCGGCGCGCCGGCACCCGCCAAGTAAGAGCGAGGGCCAGCGCCCGCTTCCAGGCTCGGGGCTAGCAGAGGCCTCGGAGTTGAAGTAGAGCGATCCGCTGTCGCCGCGTTCGCCACGCGGGCTGCGCCCACCATGCGTACCTTCTCGCTTATTTTTCCCGCGATCTTGGCGCTCTCGGCGTGCGCGCGCGACAACGACGAGGCCTCCGTCGCGTCCACGACCACCACGTCGGCCGAGACCGCGACCAGCTCCTCGTCGGGCGCGGGCGGAGGCTCGACCACCGGCAGCGCCGGGGGCGGCGGCGCGACGGGCGGCGGCGGCGCGGGAGGAGTTGGCGGCGGCGGGCCCGCGATCGGCGCCTCTGCCTGGACCCCCGGCCCGCTCGTCGAGCCCCTCCCAACGGGCGCCGCCCTCCTCGCGTTGCCCGGTCAAGGCGAGGGCAATCCGGTCTTCACCAGCAACAACCCCGAGGTTTTTCAGGGCAACGGGCTTTTGTACGGCGTTGGCCGCCCTTCCGACGCGCGCGGCGGGGCCACCTTCCCTCTGTCCGGTGACTTCGGCGTCTACCTCCACCACATCAACCAGGCGGGCTCCCCCAAGGTCGTCACGCTGATGGTGACCAACCCGCGCAACGCCGACGTGACGGTGAGCGCCCAGGGCTCGGGCTACAACCAGACCGAGACCGGCGGCCTCGGCCTCGGCGTCAGCCCCGACTACGTGGTGTCCGAAGACTGGATTCTGGACACGCCGACGACGGTACTCGCGCCAACCGCTCTTGCCCCGCAAAAGCCCCTCGCCATTTGGCAGAAGTCTGCCAACCACAACGCCGAAATCGACGGGCGTTTCGCCATTTCCAGCTCCGGACCCGTATACGTCTACCTGGTGGTCACCGACAGCAGCGACCTCAACGAAGCCATCAACGTCTACAAAACCGACGCACCTGGGATCATCGCCGTCTCGGGCACACCTCCCCCGCCCTTCGGCCGCGAGGCCGGCGTGTACGCGTTCGACACCTGGAAAGGCACCATCGACATCGCCGTGCCCGCCGCGCCCCACCAGGTGGGCTTCATGGTCAACACCGCGACTGGCGGCGGCTACTCGCAAATTCAAGCCTTCCCCGCCCTGACCCACTACGACGACAGCGCCGCCGAGTCCGTCGGCATGTACGGCAACGTCTACGATCTGACCGTCGTTCTGCACCACGACGGCGCCGACGACAACGTGCGGCACGTCCAGGTCAGCTTCGCGAGCCTGGTCAACGCGGCCATCTCTCGCTATTGGGATGGCCTAGCGACGGTGGACGGCGTGTCCAAGGTCATCCGTCATGTCCCCGGGGATCGGCGCACCGTCCTCGCCGATCTGGACGTCGCGCCCGGGCAGACACCTACCGTAAAGTTCCGCGCCATGGTCCCAGGTCTTACCTCCATCCCCCAGGCCCTCTACCTGGAATCTTACTGAGCCGCCGCCCCGTTCATGCGTCAACTTGCCCTGTTCGAAGGCACGCCGCCACCCCCCGAGCCGGAGCCCGAAGCGACCCCGCCGTCGGCTCCGCCCGTGACGCCCGACGTGGTCCTCCGCGGTCAGCTCGATCTGTTCGGCGCGCGCACCTTGGCTCTCGGCAAGGTCCGCGAGCACATCGGGCGCGCCGAGCTTACGGAGGCTCGCGCTCACCTCCAGGAGATCCGCCAACGCGTCCCCTTCGACGCGGATCTGTTGATGTTGTCCGACCGCGTCAGCGCCCTGGAGAAGCAGCTCCGCGCCGCCGACGACGATCCGCTCGCCCTGGCCACCATCGCCAGGGGTCAGGAAGCGCGCGAGCCCTGGACGGCTTTGTCTCGGACATTGCTGCGCGAAGCAGCCTCCACAACCATCGCATTGCGAGGCGACGGCGCGGACATCGGTGGCAAGCCGCCGGGGGCCTTGTTCGTGGAGGCGGGCGCCTACGCCGACGGAGTAGCGTCCTTGGAGCGAGCCTTGACACGAGGTCGCACGGCAAGGCTGCTGTTCCCCCTGGCCGATGCCCTGTACGAACGCGGGGAGACGGCCCTGTCCCGACGCACCTACCTGGAAGCCTTGCTGGAGGGCGCGACCTTGCCATTTCTCTACGACGTCCACGATCCCGCCGTGCGCGAGCTGCGGCGGGTGTGCGAGATCGAGCTTGAAATCGAGGAAGATCCCGTGGCCTTCGCGGCGGTCGCCGGCCTCCTGACGGGGGTCTTACCGCGGGTAGACGCCAAGCGCCCACCGTTCGACGCGCTGGTCGCGAAGGAGGCCGCCGCGGGACCGCTCGGCAAGGCGCGCGCGTGTGTGTATTGGATGTTCGAAGCGATGCGCGCCAAGCCAGGATCGCAGGTGGCTGTGAGCGCGCGGGGGAGGTTGAAACGGCTTTCGCCTACGACCTTCGAGGCCTTCGCGGAGCGCGTGTTGGGCATCGCGCGGCCATGACCCCCTTCTCAGGAGCACACCTCTCGGGCCCGTGGGGTTGAGGTGGCTCACAAAAAGTGCACGCGAGCGGCGGCAGCACGTTTTTTCATGAGCCATCGTCCGACCGATGGCCGATGATACGCGGCAGACCATGCGCATCGACTCCGCCAGCGCGACGAACCGTGGCCTCGTCCGGGACACCAACGACGACGCCGTGGCGCGTTACCCGAGACTGGGGCTCTTTGCCGTCGCCGACGGCGTGGGGACCGAGCGCCGAGGGGACGTGGCCGCGCGCATGGCGTTGGAGTGCCTGAAGGAGCGGTTCAGTCACCCGAGCACACGCTGGCCCGCTCCGGGGCTCGCGCCGCGCGGGCAAGAGCTTGAGTGGTCCCTGCGGCTCGCCATCGAGGAGTGCCATCGGCGGATTCTCCGGGATCCGCAACGAATCACGCCGGCCGGCAGGATGGCCACCACCGTCGCGGCCCTGGCCTTTCGTCGCGGCCAAACCGTCGTGGCGCACGTGGGCGATAGTCGCGTCTATCGCCTCCGCTCCGGGCAGCTCAGCCGCCTCACGCGCGACCACTCCTTCGTTCAGGATCAGATCGACAAGGGGAAGATGGACCCCGCCGAGGCGATGAACTCGCCCATGGCGAACGTGATCATGCGCGCCTTGGGCTTCGAGGAGCGCTTCGCGGTGGAGACGCAGGCCGTGGACATTCAGCCCGGGGACGTCGCGCTCCTGTGCACCGACGGGCTCTCGGGCGAGGTCTCCGACGCCGACCTCGGCGCCATCCTCAACAGCGGAGCCCCCGCCCGGAGGATGGTCGAGACGCTGATCGATGCGGCGTTGCAGAGCGGCGGCGGCGACAACGTAAGCTGCGTGGTCGTGCGCCGACGGGCGTGAGCGGCGCGCGACGGTTGCCGCAAGGGAGCAAGCTGTCTCGGACATCTTCGTGGCCGCCGACAACGAGGACGACCACGCCCTCGACTTCTACCGAGCGTTGGGAGGGGTGGCCGCGCAGGCGACGTTCTTCGCGTTTGGTGATGGTGAGCGGTGAACGGGCGGGGGCTATCCGGATCCCTTCTCGGTGTCGTACGACGCCACAGACGTGTTAGGAGATAGGCATGAAATCGATTGAAGGCCACTGGCGTAGGCGCATCGATTTGCCCGACGGCGGCGCTGTGGAGCTAGAGCGCTGCGACGACGCATTTTTCCGCAAGGCACAAAGCCTCAGCATAGCCATCCAGCTCCGCGACCCGGCGCTCTACAGCTTGACCAACCCGGAGCTGGATCTACCTCGCATCTACGTGGCGCTGACCGCGCTCACCGGCCCGAGCGGGAACCTGTACGATGACTGGAAAGGCGCCTTCTCCTTCCCTTTCAAGTTGACCGTACACCGCGGTGACCGAAAGCTCCGCTACTTGTTGAACATCATGAGCTTCCGCTCCATGGCAGAGCCGTGCGTCTACCGCGTCCTGCAGGAGGGCGAGCCCTACGACCGCCGCCTGTACCACAAGCCTTTCGACGACGAGCTGAGCGAAGACGCCCTGCGCGACGTGCTCGGCTACTTTTGTGGCTTCCTAGCCGGCTTCTTGACGACGATGCCCAAGTGGACCACGCCATTCCTGAAGGTGGTGCAGTCGAACCTCATTCTGTTCGGCTTCGACCCCACCTCGGGTGAGCTCTTCCAGCAGCAATTCCGAGAGCCCGAGGCTTACAGCGCTGCGTTCGAGCACTGGCAGACGCTGATACCGAAGGAGTCCCTGGGGTAAGCGGTGGCGGCGCTCGATTTGAACCGCGCGGCGATCGCGCTTTGCCACAATC
>CAYLJT010000181.1:0-11778 GCA_964383995.1 uncultured Polyangiaceae bacterium | reverse complement strand
CTCGCGACGTTCGAAGACGCCCTCGCCGATGGCGACGCCCACGCGCGTCGCGGTGAGGACGAGGCGGCGCTCGCGTCGTACAAGAAATGTCTCGGACTTTTGGCGCGCGGCGCGAACGCCGAACGGGCCGAGGTCTATGTGCGCATCGGCGGCCTGAAGCGCCGCCAGGAGAAGCATCGCGAGGCCATTTCGAACTTCGAAAAGGCGCTCGGCGTGGTCGCCGATCACCGCGTCGCGCTCGAAGGGTTGGTGGACCTCTACGCCCTGGTGGGCGATGTGCGAAACACGTTTTCGGCCGAGGAGAAGCTGGTCGCGGTGCTCTCCGACGAGGACGAGATCTTCACGCGTCTCGTCGCCTTCGGGGCTCGCTGGATGGACGAGGCGAAGGACAACCTGCGCGCGCGTTCGGTCCTCGAGCGTGCGCGCGGCCTGCGCGCGAAGGACCTCGGCATGCTCGATCGGTTGCGCGTGCTCTACGAGGCCGACGGCGATCGCGAGCGCGCTTTTGGGCTGCGCCGTGAGATGGTCGAGCTGCTCACGGACCCGCGCGCGAAGGGCGCCGCCATCTTTGCGATGGCGAAGGACCTGCTCGCCGATCCGACCAAGGAAGACCGCGCCTTGGCGCTGTGCGACGAGGCCCTCGACGTCGATCCTTCGGCCCTCGGACCCCTTGAAATCGTGGCCAAAACGCTCGCTGAGCGGCAAGAATGGAGCGAGCTCGAGGCGGCCTATCGCCGCATGATCGAGCGCGCGCCCCGCATCGAAAACGAAGAGATCCGTTCGCGCGTTCGCGCCGAGCTGTTTCGCATGCTCGGCCTGTTGTTTCGCGAGCACCTCGTCGATCCGGAGTCGGCGCTTTCGGCGTATCGCGACGCGCTCGCCGAGCAGCCCGACGATATTCACGGCCACCTCACCGCCGCCGAGCTTGCCATCGAGCTTGGGCAGCACGGCCAGGCCGAGCCCCACCTGCTCGCGGCGATTCGCCTCGATCCCACGCGCATCGGCGCCTACCACGACCTCTTTCGGGTGCGGACGGCCCTTGGCAAAGAGGACCGCGCGTACCTCACCGCGGCCGCCACGGAGCTGCTCGGCCAGGCGACGGACGGCGAGCACGCGGTGTTCACCGCGGGGCGACCCACGGGCCTGCTCACGCCCAAGAACGCCTTGCCCGACGACGCTTGGGAGAGCCTGCGCGGGCCGAGCGCGCGGGTCGTCGGGCCCGTGTTGGAAGCCTTCGCTGACGCGGCGTTAGAGGCTCGCGTGTCCGAGCTCGCGGCCGGCTCCCGCTTGCCCGCGCTCGACCCAGCGGCGCGGCAAGACGCCGAGACCAGCACCGTCAGCGTCGTGCGCTCGCTCGGCTGGGCGAGCCACTTCTTGGGCATCGAGCCGCCCGCGGTGTACCTGAGCGAAGATCCCGCGTTGTCGCTCGTCGCCGTGCCCGCGACGGAGCCATCGGCCCTGGCCGGGGGCGGCGTCTTGCGCGGTCGATCGCCCGTCGAGCTTGCGTTCCTCGTCGGCAAACACCTCGCCTACTACGTCGGGGCCCACCGCCTGCTCGTGTACTTTCCGTCCCTCGAAGAGCTGTCGATTTGCTTTCTCGCGGCGGTGTCCGTGGTTCGCCCGGGGAGCCCGATGCCCGAGCGTTACCGCGAAGCCGCTGAGAGCCTCGCGACGCGCGCCGCGCCACACCTCGACGGCGACGCACGCGCTGAGCTCGAGGCGGCCGTGGCGGCGTTCGAAGCGAGCGGTGGCAAGGCCAACCTCGGTGGCTGGGTCGCCGCCGTCGAACGAAGCGCTGCGCGCGCAGGCCTGCTTTTGTCGGGCGATCTCACGGTGGCGGCGGCGGCTCTGCGCGCCGATCCCCAGGGTCTCTTGCCCGCCGAGGACAAGATCGCCGACCTGTTGGCCTTCATGGTCTCGGACATTCACGCCGAGCTTCGCGAGAGCATGGGGCTCGCCATCGGCTGAGAGCCGTGGGCGCGGGGAGCGCCGCTGCGGGCTGCGGAGCGGTTCCGCAGCCTCGCTAGTCGTTGCCCTTGAGGTAGTCGATGTACGCGGCGGTGCTCGGTTCGCGACCGAGGAACCGCGTGACCATCGCGCGCTCGTCGTCGCCACCGCCCTTCGCAAGCACTTCGTCGCGCCACGAGGTCGCTGTCGCGGGGTTGAGCAGACCCTCTTTTTTGAAGCGCGTCAGCACGTCACGCGACAGCGATAGCGCCCACTGGTAGCCGTAATAGCCCGCGTCGTATCCGATGAGGTGACCGAAGCTCGATTGGAAGTGCGTCTTCGGCACGTAGATGAACACGTCGTTCGCGCGTTGCACCTCCTCGACCACCTTGGTCGAGTCGAAGCCAGGCGCGCGCGCGTGGTACTCGAGGTCGAGCGTCGCGAGGAACACCTGCCGCTGCGTGCTCAGGGCCCTGCCGAAGGAGCGCGCCTTCAGCATCGACGCGAACATGTCGTTCGGGATTTTCTCGCCCGTTTTCCAGTGTTTTGCGAAGAGGTCGAGGACGTCGCGGCTCCACGCCCACTCCTCGAACATCTGCGATGGAGCCTCGACGAAATCGCGCACCGTGCTGGTCCCGGCGTAGCTCGCGAGCTCGCTCTTCGTGAGGATGTGGTGCAGCACGTGACCGAACTCGTGGAAGAAGGTCACGACATCTTCGTGGGTCATGAGCGCGGGCTGATCGCCCGGCTTCGGGAAGTTGCACTCGAGCGCGGCCCAGGGCGTTTGCCACGTGCCGTCGGGCAGGCGCGCGGCGGTGCGCACACCGAACATCGCTGCGTGTTTGTACTTGTCCGGGCGCGAGTACAAATCGAGGTAGAAGCGCCCCACCTGCGCCCCCGCGCTGGTCGATACGTCGTACGCGACCACATCAGCGTGCCACGTCGGGACAGTCACCTTGGTGTACGTCAGCCCGTACATTTTCGCCGTCACGTCGAGCAGCCCCTGGGTCACGGCGCGCACCTCGAAGTAGGCCGAGAGCGCCTTGCTATCGAGCTTGTACTTCTTCTCGCGCAGCCGATCTTCGAGATAGTAGCGATCGGGGGGTGTGAGCTTGTCCGTGCGTTTGCCCGTGATCGCCGCGTTTTCTGCGACGAACTCGGCGAACTCTTTCTTGACCGGATCCTTCAGCGCGTCGCGCACGCTGGCCAAGAAGTCGCGCACGTTCTTCGACGTCTTCGCCATGCGCGGCTCGATCGCGTAGTCGGCCCACGTGGCGTAGCCCAACATGGTGGCCTTTTCGCTGCGCAAGCGCAGGATCTCGTCGAGCAGCTTCACGTTCTGATCGCCGCCCCGATTGACGAACAAGACGTAGAGATCGAGGGCGGCCTTGCGATCCTTCGCGTAGGTCACGAAGGGGAAGTAGTCGGGGTAGTCGGTGGAGATGTGGACGCGACCGTCGGCCCCAGGTTTGTGGCTCGCGACGAACTCGTCGGGCAGGCCGGCGAGGGACTCGGGCTTGACGTCGATGCCCTCGTTCGAGGCGCCGATGTTCGCCATGAAGTCCTGTCCGAGCTTGGTGAGACGCTCGTTGATCTCGCGCAAACGAGCCTGTTTTTCGGGCGCCAGCTCGATGCCGTTGCGTCGGAAATCGCGCAGCGTGTCGGCCAACAGGCGGGCCCGCGGCCCGTCGAGCTTCTCGTTCTTCGAGGCGTACGCGCGGATGGTTTGCGCCACGTCGGCGTCGAGGAACATCCCGGTCGTGAACGTATCGACCTTGGGCTCGCAGGCCTTCGCGGCGTCTCGGACAGCTGCCTCGGGGTGGGCCACCGAGAGCAGGTAGGGCACCTCTCCCGCGCTGTTGATGGCCAAGACCATGCGATCGAAGGCCCCCACGGTCGACGCGAAATCGAGCTTTTCCGCCGGGGTTTTCGCCAGATTTCGCAGCGAGTCGCGGAGCCCCGCGGCCTGGGCCAGCTTGTCGTCGCAAAGCCGCGTCACGCCGTCTTTGGTGAGGGCCGTCGAGACGGGATCGAAGGCAGGTGCGGGGGTTGGAGCCGAGGCCGAAGGCGTGGGCGTCGGGGTCGGCGCCGCGCTGGCGGTGGTCGAGGCGACCGGCGTCACCGGGGCGACCGGGGGCTCGGCAGCGGGGCCGCAAGCGAGCACGAAGAAGAGCGGGGCGAGGAGGCGGGACCGCATGCGCATGGCGGCGGTCATACCAAAAAAACAACGCGGCGCGCCTTGGAAGACGCGCCGCGCGGGTCGATCGAAGCGGATTCGATCAGTTGTGGACGTTGATGCCGCAGCGGTAGAAGTTGCTGGTCACCACGGAGTCCTGCGTCGCCGTGACCTTGAGCACGTAGGTGCCTGCGGCGGGCGGCGAGAAGTCGAGCAGCGTCGCGTCGGTCTTCTCGTCCTCCATCACCGACGAGGCCGGGACGGCGGCGAGGTTGCTGTCGAGCAGCTGCATCGTGAAGCCGCGGAGGCCGGAGCCGGAGCGCTGCGCGCCGCACGAAGCGGTGATCAGTTGGTTCGCGCCGACGTCGAAGCTGAAGTGATCGACGTCGTCCATGCCCTCGGTCAACGTGCCGGCGGTGAAGAAGCTGGTGCTACCGTCGGCGTTGTCTTGCGGCGTGAGCAGCTCGGGAACGGTGTCGTTCTCGTTCGCGGTCTCGGACTCGGGCGGGTTCAGGAACTGCGTCGCGCGGTGGTTGAAGAAGTAGAAGTCGTGCGTTCCACCGCCGGCGTTGTCGTTCTGAACCGTGAGGATGTAGCTCTTGCCCGCGGCGACGGGGGGCGACATGTCCGGCGGGAAGTTGTTCTCGTCGGGGAACGCCGCGTTGAGCTGCGCGATGATGTTCGTGCCCGTGTCGTCCCAGAGGGTGATGAGGCCAATCGTCGCGGTCGAGCCGCTGCCGGTCGTGCCACCCGGGTAGACCGAGACGCCCGAAATGATGTCGAGCGAGGGATCGAAGAGGCTCTCGAGGCCATCGGGGAAATCGACGACGTAGTAGTCCACGTCGGTGGGATCACCCGCGCCGTCCGGTCCGAACGAGCCGAGGGCGATCGTGCCGTAGTAGCCCTGGGTCGGATCGGCCGCGTCCACCGGGGTGTACAGGAGGGGCGTCGCGCTCAGGAGGTCTTCGTTCGCAGGCTCGCCGTGGGGCGTGAAGCTCGGGAAGAAGGGGTTGCCCATGTCGTCCTTGCCATCGACCTCGAAGACGTTGATGGCGTAGCCGTACTCGAAGATGTCATCGAAGTAGCCGGCGGGGCAGCCACCTTGCGCGAGATCGGACTCGCAGAACTCTTCGACCTTCACGTAGTAGTCGCCGTCCGCGGGGAGGACCGTGTAGACCTCCGAGTCTTGCGTGTCGCGGGGGAAGGGATCGTCGTTCTGCGCGATCTGTTGCTTGTTCGCGTCGTAGATGGTGATGACGAGGTCGAGGTAGCCGTCCGCGAAGGGGTCGTCGTTCGGCTTCGCGTCCGTGAGGAACGCGAGGGGCATGCCCGCGGTGCCGGTGATCTTGTAGAAGTCGACGTCGAGGTCGGGGGTGTCGAGCTCGCCGAGGAGGCCGCTGTTGAGGTCGAGAACTTCGGCCGTTTCGAAGGAGTTGTTGCCGTCGTCCTTGGGACCGGTCGACGTGGTGGTGGTGGTGTCCGAGGTGGTGGTCGCGTCCGAGGTGGTGGTCGCGTCCGAGGTGGTGGTCGCGTCCGACGTGCTCGTGGTGCCCGCGCCGCCCGTCCCCGCGGTGTCATCGCTGCTGCAGCCAACCTGTGCCGCAGCCATTGAAAGGGCTGCGAATGCCAAGAAAATCTTCGACCTCATTGTTCCTCCGAATTCGTGGATTCAAACCGAATCGCGAAAAAGCGGCGCCGGACCAGGGCCCCGAGGGACACCGCAAGCGTTGCAGGTTCCTACAACGCTGAGGGGGGGGTGGCAAGGGCGAGGGTTTGCTTGCGTGGCGGGCTTCTCCCGCGTTCTCTGCAGTTTGGCGCGCGCGCTTCCTCGTGGGGCTGCAACGAGGCCCGCGCTCGTTTCGCGAATCGTGCATAGAGCGCAGCGGGCTTTCGCGAGGCGACGCGCAGGGCGCGACCCGATTGGACCTCGGTACGCGCGACGCTACGGCGCTTCGGGCTCTTTCGGACGAAGCACGTCCGAGGCGCTCTTCGGGACCACGGCCAAGGCGCCGTCCTCCGCGCGCTCGACGAAGAAACCGCCCTCGGTGTCGTCTCCGATGTTTACGACCTCCGCTCGTTCGGCGTGACCGTCGGGGCCGATCGACACCGCTCGTACGGTTGCGCGGGGTGGATCGAGGCCCATCGCCTTTCGCTCACCGCGCACGAGCTTTTCGATGTGGACGCCGAGCACCGCGCGCACGAGCGCGTCACCGATTTCGGCATCGAGGTCTTTCTCGGACGGGGAGCGTTCCTTCCAGGCGGTGCCAGCGCGCGCAATGTCGAGCCGGTTTTTGCCTTGCACGAGGGTGATTTCGCTGACCTCGTCGAGCCGCGCGCCGAAGAGCTTGTCGTCGATCCAGTCGTCGAGGTTGACGCTCAGATCTTCGACCAGGCCGCCTCCGACACAGCCCGAGAGGCGGCTCGGCGCGCTGCGAATCGCCACCACGTCGTCGGCTTTGGTGGGGCACGTGCCGCCGAGCTGGAGCACGCCCTCCTTGGCTCCTTCGGTCTTGGGGACCAACGTGATGGTCAGCGCGCTCTTGGCGGCGCTGTCGGCCTGGGCGTCGGTCAAGAACTGCACGAGGGACAGGGCGCCGAGGTTCGCCAGCCAAAGCTCCATCGAGGCTGCGTTGACGCGGGTGCCTGCGATGGGCCCAAGCGTCGGATGGTCGGGGGTCCCGGTTTGAAATCGAAACGCGTGGGGACCGCCGTTCGGCATGCGCACAAGCTCCAACGTACGATCGGGCGTGGTCACGCGGAGAGCGTGAACCTCGGTCGAAGCGAAGGGGACGAAGGTGCGCGATCGAAGCGTCGATGGATCGATATCGAGGGCCGTCGAGAGCTCCTTCGTGATCACGAAGACGCCGTTGTCTACGACCTCGGCGTACACGGCGCCGGCCGGGGAGGGGGCCGCACCGCCCAAGCGAATCGTGTGGCGCAGGCCGCCCATCGCGATGTCAATGGTGAGCCGCGGGCTCGTGAGGCCGAAGCTGTCGCGGTCCACCGCGTCGTCGCTCACGCGCCGCAGCGAGCGCGCGAACTCGAGGCGCCCGAGGAAGTCGTCGACGTCCTGCTCCGACGCGGGAAACTCACCCTCGGGGCCCAGCCAGCGAAAGAGCCGGAGGCCCGCGTCGTCCGCCTCGCCGCGCTCGATGCGCACCGCGCTCGCGCCCCGCGTCAGGGTGAGCGTCGTGATGTCGTCGGCGCGCCACGCGGGCACGAGGTTGTCTTTGCGGATCACCGCCTCGTCGGTGGTGATGTGGCGGTCCTCGAAGAACAGCAGGTAGCCCCCCGCGGCCAAGACGAGCACCAAGAGCGCCAACGTCGTTCCGTGCCGCAGGACGCCTTTGGCCATTTTACGCGGCCTTTTTGTCGGATTTGGCGCCGCCCTTTTGGCGCTCGCTGCCGCGTCGTCGCATTTGAATCGCGATCCCGATCAACGCCGCGGATAGCGGCATGAGCACCACCACGTAGCGGAACACGCCTGCCAGATCGTCGTCGCTCATGCGCAGGCCCGCATTGAAGGTGGGCTTGTTCGGTAGATCGAGGTTGGGCGGCTCGGCGGACAGCCACGAGAGCGCGCTTTCGATGAAGAGCGCCGTGCCGCGCAGCTCCATGTTCTGCCAGTTGGCCGAGAACAGCATCGACGACGAAGCCAAGGTCACGATGCGCGGTCCGTGGGGCGCGTTCGGGTCACGCTTCGGGAGCTCCGTCGCGAAGGCCACGGTGAGCGGGCCCTTGGTGTCGCCCTCCTTGGCCTCTGGCTCCGAGGGCTTCTTGGCCCAAGCGAGAAAGTCGGCCATTCCGAAGGCGATTTCGCTCGTCTGCAAGAGCGGCACGACGGGGCTCGCAGCGTCGGCGCGGGCGGCTAGGGAGCTAGCGACCGTCGTCACCACGGCGAGCCCGCGATCGCCCTCGATGGCGCGCAGCAAGCCCTCGTTGATCGCGTGGGGACGAAGCTCGGGCGTGAACGTCTCACCGAAGCCCTGCGCAGAGCGCATCGTTGGCTCGAGCTCGAAGATAAAGTCGCGTCGCAACGTCACGCCGCCCCGCGCGAACACCTCGTCGAGGCCAAGGTCGAGGTAGCCGTTCTGATCCTCGTCGGGTTGGGGCCCCGCGGCGATCAGCGCGCTCCCCCCCGCGTCGAGGTAGCGCAGCATCGCTTCGACGTCCTTTTGCGGCACGCGCTCGGTCGGAGCGGCGACCACCATCACGCGGCAGTCTTTCCACGGGTCCGCCTCGCGCTTCGTCGCAAAGGGCTCGATCGCCACAGGGTCGGCGTTGTTCTTCACAAGCCGCTGGCGCAGCGATCCGAGCCCCTCGGGGCCGCCGCGGTCGAGGTCGGGCTCGCCGTGCCCGGAGGAGAAGCAGATCCTTGGCGGTGCTCCGGCGGTGACGGAGCGGATCGCCGACGTGAGCGCCTCTTCGAGGCGCGGCCTCGCGCGCATGTCCTCGGCGTCGTCGACCTCGATCAAATCGTTGGAGGTCAAAAAGTTCGAGCGGTCGCCGCGGGACACGATGACCTGCGCGTCGGCGACGATGCGCCCGTCCTCGGTGCGGCCGGGGACCAGGTTGAAGCGCTCGCGCAGCGCCAAAAACTCGGCCACGTCGCCGTCCGGATCGACCAAGCTGAGGCTCAACTGCGAGGTCTCCGCGCGGTAGCCTTCGAGCAGCCCTTCGAGCGAGATGCGCAGGGGATCGCTCGACGGAAGGATGACGTGGATGGTCACCGGCTCGTGCAGCCCGTGCAACGTCGCGAGGGTCGCGTCGCTGAGCGTGAACGAGCCCCCCTCGGTCATGTCCCAGCGGGTGTAGTGGCGCGCGACGAGGATGTTGGCGAGCACCGCGAGGACCATCGCGAGCACGATGCCTGCGGCGGAGGAGAACTTGGCGATGGGCGAGCTCGCCGCGGGCGCGGCAGCCTTCGGCGCCCGCGGAGGGGCCCCCTTATCCGTCGAAATCGGCGCTTTTTCCCGACGTTTTTTCATGTGCCCCAGCGCCAAGCTTCGACCGCGCGCACCGTGATGAAAAGGGGGACGAGCACCATGCTCAGGTCGAACACCAGGCGTCGCGCGTCGACGAGGCCGCGCGAGGCGTCGTTCATTTGCGACCACACGGACACGTGTCGGCACACGTCGTGGGCGATGCCGTCGGTGAACACGAACTCACCCACGCCCATCGAAAACAACAGCGCGCATGCCATGGCCGAGAGCAGCGCGGCCATGAGCTGGCTCTTCGTCAACGCGCTGGTGAGCGTGCCGATGGCCAAAAAGCCGGCTCCCACGAGCACGACGGCGAGGTAGCTCGAGCCCACCGTGCCCCAATCGACCTCGCCGGTCCGCGCGACGAGCACCACGTACAGCAGCGTCGGCGACCACATGAAGACGTAGGTCGCGAAGGCCGCGAGGTATTTGCCGAGCACCAAGCCCGCGGGGGAAACCGGCGCCGTGAGCAGCGTCTCGATGGTGCCGCTACGTCGCTCTTCGGCGAAGAGGCGCATGGTGAGCAGCGGGCAGACGAAGAGGAGCGGGAGATACAGGAGGATCGTTTGACCAAAAAAGGCCTGCACCGGGCCCACGTCGGTGTCGACGTCGCCGATCGAAGCGTAGTGCGTGACGATGAGAAAGAAGTGAAGCCCTTCGAGCACCAGGAACGACGTGAGCAAGGCCCATGCGAGGGGTGTGACGAAGAGCGAGAAGAGCTCGCGCTTCCACACGGGAAAGAAGCCCTTCATCGCGTCGCTCCCGCGGTCTCACCCTCGGTGAGCGCGCCGAAAACGCTCTCCAAAGACGCGGCCTTTTTGCCCACGCCAAGCACACCCACCCGCGCCTCGACGAGGTTTCGCACGAGGGCCTCGGCCACATCATCGTCGTCGTTGCCCTCGGCGAGGCCGACGGTCAACGTGGCGACCTTGCCGTTCGTCTCGTCCAGCGTCACGCGGGCCACGCCCGTGGTCTCTTCGGCGAGCTTCTTCGCCTTGCTGGCGTCGGCGTCATCGGTGGCCTTCACGCGCACCACGAGCCCCACGCGCTGCATGCGAAAGAGCGCATCCATGGTGCCTTCGGCGACGAGCCTGCCGCGGTGGATCACGATCGCGCGGGAGCATGTCGCCTCGACCTCCGAGAGGATGTGCGTCGAGAGCAACACCGTGTGATCGGCGGCGAGCTTCTTGATCAGCGCGCGCACCTCGCGAATTTGGTTGGGATCGAGGCCCGCCGTCGGCTCATCCAAGATCAAGAGCGGTGGCGAGCCCACGAGGGCGTCCGCCAGCCCCACGCGTTGCCGGTAGCCCTTCGAGAGGTGCCCGATCATCACGCTCGCGACGTCGTCCACGCGCGCCGCCGCCAGCGCCTTGTCCACCGCGTCGCGCCGCTTCGAGCGCGGAATCCCCTTCAGTTCGGCCCGAAAGCGCACATATTCGATCACGCGCATCTCGGGGTAGAGGGGGCAGGCCTCGGGCATGTAGCCGAGCTTCTGGCGGGCTTCGTTGGGCTCGTCGGCGATGTCGTGGCCGGCTACCGTCACGCGCCCGGCGCTCGCTCCCAAGAAACCCGCGAGCACCCGCAGGGTTGTGCTCTTGCCCGCGCCGTTGGGGCCCAGAAAGCCCACCACCTCGCCCTCGCCCACGCGAAACGACAGGTCGTCCACGGCGCGGTAGCTGCCGTAGAGCTTCGATAGGTGGGTGACCTCGATCATCGACGCCAGGGCCTTACCTCATGGCGGGTTTCGTTGCGAGAGTTGGCCCCCGCAAACAGGGGTGATACGAGCCGTCGCCGAGCCAAGACCATGGATCAAGCCCTTTTGCGCTCGTATTTCGCGACGATTTACGAGCTCCCCACGCCCAACGGAACGCTCCGCGCCTCCCTCGACGGAGACAGCACGACCGATCCGAAAGCCCTGCCCGAGTCTCTTCAGCGCACCTTCGCCGTGCTCACGGCCTACAACCCGCGCTCGATGCTCTTGCCCAGGCGGGTCAACGAAGGACGCCATGTCGTGCTCCGTGACCTGTTGATCCTCGGCTGTTATCGCGTCGAGCCGTGTGTCGGCTTCGAGGCCGAGCCGGAGGGCGTGTGGCGCGAGCCCGCGTGGTTGGTGCACGGCATGGATCGCGAAGAGGCCGTGGCTTTTGGGCGCGTTTTTAGGCAAAACACCATCATTTACGCTACCGAAGGGCGACCCCAGGTCATCGTCACCGATCCCACCGCCGACGACGTGGGACGGACCTTCGTTGGCAATTTTCGCGTGCGCGCCTAGGAGCTTTTTCATGCTGAAGCGCTTCGGTTCCGTGGTCCCGACGCTCGTCCTCGCGGGTTGTTTCATGGCCTGTGTCGTCGGCTGCGCCGACAAGCGGGTCGACGAGTGCAATCGGCTGGTGGCCGTGATCAACGGGGGGATCGAGAAGCTCGAGCAGCGCCCTGCGCCGCCCGCCGACGGGACCGGCGTGGCCGAGCTCGAGACCTTGGCGAAAGCGATGGAGGAGGTCACCGCGTCCACGTCGCAGGTCGAGCTCACCTTGCCCGAGCTCAAGAAGATCGCCGAGGACTACCAAGCGATGACGCGCGACGTCGCGGCGGCCGCCAAGGAGATGGCCGCGGCGGCCAACGCCAAAGACGAAAAGCGCCTGTCCACCGCGGAGGCCGCGCTTCAGGCCACGG
>CAYLJT010000180.1:0-11820 GCA_964383995.1 uncultured Polyangiaceae bacterium | reverse complement strand
GCGAACTCCTTCCCCAAATCCCGCAGGTATTGCAGCTCGTCCTGGTAGTACTTGTTGAACATGCTGGGCGAGGGTCCACGTCCCGCGTCGGTGCGTGGGGGCCCTAGCCTTTCGCCCCTTCAGGCCGCTTGTCAACGATTTGCGGTGGGCACGATGTTTCTTCCGTCCGCGCCGCCCCGTGGCTAAGGAGCCATCATGGCTCTTTACCGCGCAATCGTGGCTGTGCTGGCGCTCGCCGCGCTCGTGGGCTGCTCCTCCGAAAGCTCGCCCAGCGACGTAGGCCCGCCGTGCGCCGAGCCCCGCTTCGCGCCCGGGGCGCTCGGCACCCAATGCGCTCAATTCGTCGACGAAAACGGGCGTGTCACGCTGTTTCACGGTGTCAACGCCCGCG
This sequence comes from uncultured Polyangiaceae bacterium, assembly GCA_964383995.1. GTDB lineage: Bacteria > Myxococcota_A > Polyangia > Polyangiales > Polyangiaceae > CAYLJT01. Next base: position 11,429 of record CAYLJT010000180.1, on the reverse strand, counting down.
TCGAGGGCATCTTCGACGTCAGCTTCGACGACGGACGGGAGGCGCTGGAGCCGATTCCCGCGTTCGCAGCCGAGGACGCCCAACGCATGCGCGCGCTCGGCTTCAACGCGCTCCGGCTGCCCATCAACTGGAGCGCCCTCGAGCCCAGCGAGACCGGCGGGATTTCGGAGGCTTACCTCGACACCGTGGAGGCCGCCGTGAGCCTCGCGGCGAGCGCCGGCATAGGCGTGTTGATTGACATGCATCAAGATGCCTATTCGAAGGAAATAGGCGAGGACGGCGCGCCCTTGTGGGCCATTGTTCCGGCGCCCGAGATGCTCCTGGAGGGGCCCTTGACCGACCTGGAAGAGCGGCGCACCTCGACCCAGGTGTTGGCCGCGTTTGCCACTTTTTTTGGCGATAGCGCCGATGGCGAGCGCCTGCGGGGCCGCTTCGCCGACGCGGCGGCGGCGGTGGCCGAGCGCTTCGCGGGGGACGCGCGGGTGATTGGCCTGGAAGCGTTCAACGAGCCCCTGGCCGACCCGGCGCACCTCGACGCTTTGCACGACCTCGTGATCGCCAAGGTGCGCGCCAAAGACCCTACGCGGGTTGTGTTCTTCGAGCCCGATTCCCTGCGAAATTTCGTAGATCGCGCCCCCTTGGCGCAGCGCGACCCGTGGCCCGGGACGGCCTACGCGCCGCACGTCTACACACTGGCGTTCAACGGCAGCGAAGAAGACCGACTGGCCATGACGAAGGACGACACACTGGCACCTTCCAACCTGGCCGCGCGCGAAGAGGCCGACAGTTGGCGAGCGCCCCTGGCCATCACCGAGTTTGGCTACGGGCCCACGGCGACCAACATGGAAGAATATCTGGTCTGGCAGACCGAGCTCCAGGACGAGACCATGGCAAGCTCGTTTTTTTGGCTCTGGAAAGAGCAAAGCCAGGGCAGTTGGGGCCTGTTCGATTGGGACGAGGCGAGCGCCACATGGAGCGAGCGCCCCGCGGTGCGCGAGGCCCTGGCAAGGATCAGCGTGGAGTCCATCGCAGGCTGGCCCAAGAGCTACGGCTACGACCGCGCGGCAAGGCGTTTTACCCTGCGCTTTGGCAGCGACGCGGCGATCTCGGGAAACCACGTGTTCTACGTGCCCGAGGACGGCGCGAACGCGCTGGTCGTGACCTGCGATGGAGCGGCAGTGGACGCGCCGCGCGACGCAGCGACCGGCCTCGTGGAGGTGGCCTGTGGCGGCCCGGGCGAGCACGAGGTGGTGCTGGGGAGGTGACAGCTACCCCGCGCAGACGTCCAGCACCAAATCCTGCTCGATGAGGCCGCAGGCGGCCAGGGTGATCGACACCGTTTGCTCGGCAAAGCAGCCGGCGGCCTCCGCGCCGAGGATGTAGTCAGCGGGCGGCACCTCCACTTCGAAATAGCCATTTTCGTCGGCCAAACCGTGCAAATCTTCGGTGCCGGACAGGGGGTGGAGCACAACGTCCGCCCCCGCGGCAGGCGAGCTGTCGGGGGAGCCTGGCGCCGCGAAGAGGTAGACATGACCGCGAACCGTTCCGCGCGTCTCGGTGCACTCTCCCGTGCTGGACGTGTTGGTCGCCGCCCCACCGCCGACCCCTTCGGAGGAGACGTCGGAGCTGCAACCGAAGGCGAAGAGGGCGGTGAGGGCGAAGCCGATGGGAAGAAGAAAGACGCGTTGAAGGGCCCTTGTCATGGGTCTAGGTTACCATGGCGCGTTGGGTTTTGGGAGTCCGCTCCAGCGCGCCGTCGCGCCGGTCCCAACCTACCGGCCGAAAGGGTCCCAACACCGACCCCCGTCCCTCCGCGGGCTGCTGTATGCTTCCCGCATGGTCATGAGCACTGACGAGCGACAGGCGTGTTTCCAAGGGGCAAAGCGCTTTCTGGGGGCCTTCGGGCGCGTCCCGCCGCGCTTAGTGTTGGAGCGGCTCTCGGCGGAGCTTGCGGGGGACGAGCTGGGCGACCTGTACGGGGAAGGGCAGGCCATGGCCGACTTCGAGCAGGACATCGCCCAACGGCTTGGCAAGGAGGCGGCGGTGTTCATGCCTTCGGGCACCATGGCCCAGCAGGTCGCGTTGCGGATCTGGAGCGAACGACGTCCCGGCGCGCCGGTCGCCTTCCACCCGACCTGCCATCTGGAAATTCACGAGCAGCGGGGCTACCAAGCGTTGCACGGGCTGCGCGCGTGTCTGGTCGGTGGCAAGACGAAGCCGCTCGGCCGTGCCGATCTGGACGAGGTGGTCGAGCCCGTCTCCGTGCTGCTCATCGAGCTGCCGCAACGAGAGATCGGAGGGCAGCTCCCGTCGTGGTCCGAGCTGCAAGCGATGGCAGGTTGGGCGCGCGAGCGGGGCGTTCGGTTGCACCTCGACGGCGCGCGCCTGTGGGAGACGCAGCCGTTTTATGGTCGGTCGTTGGCCGAAATTGTCTCGGACTTCGACTCCGTCTACGTGTCATTTTACAAGATATTGGGCGCCCTCGCGGGGGCCGCCCTCGCGGGGCCCCAGGGCTTCGTCGATGAGGCGCGGGTGTGGCTTCGTCGGCACGGAGGCAACCTGGTGACCCAGTGGCCGTTGATGATCACCGCGCGCGCGGGCCTGCGCGAACGCTTGCCGCGCATCCCGCTCTACGTGGAGCGCGCCCGGGCGGTGGCAAGCCTGCTCCGCGCCTTGCCCGGTGTGCGCATCACCCCCGACCCGCCCCACACCAACATGATGCACGTGGCCTTGCCTCGGGAGCCCGAGGCGCTCGTGGATGCTTCCGCGGAGATCGCTCGCGACCGCGGGGTGTGCCTGTTTCAGCGGGCCCGCGCTTGCGATGTACCGGGGTACGCCATCGTGGAGCTGAACATCGGCGAGGGCGCATTGGCCATCGCCGATGGGGAGATCGTGGAGCTCTTCGAGAAGCTGTTGTCCAGGTCCGCGCCGCGCGCCGAGCTTGGGTAGGCGGCTCGCTGGCTCAACCGCGTAGCAGCTCGCTCAGGATCGGGTAGCGAACCGCCTGGCCGTGGTACGCTTTCCAGGCGACGACCAGGTGAAACACCAGAAAGACCGGTACGGCCAGGCCGAAGGTGACCAGGCCGAGCAACGTCCCTGCGACCGACCAGAGCAGCGCTTCGAGGGCGTGGCGCTCGACGCGGGGGGACTGGCCGCGGGCGACGAGGTAGACGACAAGGGGAGCTAGAAACCAGGCGAACACCGTTCCGCCGTGGGCCAGCGTCGCGGCGACACGCTCGGCGGGGGTGGCAGGGCTCAGGGCGTCGTAGGTGGCGTTCATGGCGAGGGGCTCCTTCAATCGGGTTTGGCTTGCCCGATATCCCCTATTCGATCGACGGCCTCGAAAATTTCGCGGTGGCCCCAAAATGTCCAGGGTGCCACGATTCCCGCGAAAAAAGCGGCGCTTTGGGGCGTAGATCGTCGACCGTCGCCAACGTCGAGGGCTCCGCGGTCTCGACCGAATCGAGGTGTTAGGGGGCTCCGGCGGGCTCCGGTGTGGTGGGTGGGGTGGCGCAGGCGCCGCGCGTCAGGCTCACTTGCCACCTTGCGCCGCGCGTCAAGACCGTCTTGGGATAGGCCTGCAGGAGGGTCAGGATAGGTCCGCGGAAAGGTTCGTCCGGGGGTGGCGCGGGCTTGCGGTTCGCCGTTCGTCCGTTGGATGGAGCCGGTTTTTCTTCGGGCTGCGTGGCGCACACCGCGATCGACGGCACCTCGCGCACGGCGTCGAGGATGGTGGCGACCTTCAGCAGAAAGCTCAGGTTGGCGTCCTCCGACTCCAGCGGCCCGGCAGGGATGGCGACGTCGACGAGCCCCACGGGGTGCTCCAGATCTTCGGACAAGATGCGCTCCAACGTCTCCTTGGCGGTGGGGCCGAGCTCGTCGCCGAGGTGCACGATCCTTACCTGGAACGCCTCGCTGGAGGCCGTCTCGAGGCTGACCGACAGGGGGTCCCCGGCGCTCCCCTTCGGCCACCGGCGGGTCACGGCGTCGAAGACCCGGCGGCGCGCCGTTTCTAGCTCGGCCGCGGGGGAAGGTCGCAACGCGACCGGAGCCGGCGCACGCAGCGCCGCCTCCAGCCCGGCGAGGGCGTTGGCGTCGGGCACCGCCACCACCTCCAGGTGGGGCGCCACGCCCAGGGTCGTGCGAAGCTGCCCATCGAGGAAGGTGCGCGCGCCTTCAGCGTCGGCGGTGCTCCCCAACACCACCAGGCTGATGTCCACCTGACCCCGCTCCACGTGGGCCCGGGACTGGACGACCTGCGCGGGCACCTCGGCCACCAGCTCGGAGACGGCGGCGCGCGCCCGGATCTGCCAACCGACCTCGTCAAGACCTTGCCGGAGCGGCACATAGACCGCGATCAGCAGCACGAGCGGCATGAGCACGCGAAACCAAGGACCGCCGCGGGACACGAACAAGTTGGCCAGCAGTCGGCTGATTCCGGTCTGATCCACCTCCGCGATTTCGGCCTTCTCCAGCGACTGGACCTGCACCTGGTTGAAGCCCGCCGCTCCGAACGACAAGGTGCCAACGAAGATGATGGCCACGAAGTTGGTAAGAAACAGCAAGGCCGCGCCTCCCGCCACGCTCCAGGTCATGGTGCCGAGCCCGTAACCACTTGCACAGAGGGGAGGTACGAGCGAGATGCCGATGGACGTTCCCGCCGCGGTGGAGGCGACGTCGGAGCTTGGCCGGATGGATGCGTAGACGCCCGCGATGGCGCAGAAGGCTGCGGTCACCAGGTCGAGCACGGTCGGGGAGGTCCGCGACGCGATCTCCGCGGTAAGCTCGTGGAAAGGTAGGAGCCGCGTGAGCAGCGCCGACATGCCCACGGCGAGGGCCACACTGCCGGCGATGCGTGCCCCCGAGCGCAGCACCAGAAAGGGTGAGCCGACAGCGAGGCCCATGCCGAAGCTGAGGATAGGACCCATGAGCGGCGCAATCAGCATTGCGCCGATGATCACGGCGGTGCTGCCGAGCACCAGGCCAAGGGTTGCGATACCGATCGCCACGGTAAGCTGCAACCAATAACCGGTCGCTTCCCGCGGGTCGCGACGGAGCATGGACGCGATGACGTGGGGCCGCGCGCTGGGCTCACATCCAAGCAAGGAAACAAGCCGATCTTGCAGTCGAAGCAGCCAGCGTGGCAGGCGCGGAACCATGGCACGGGGCTACCACGCGCTCGCCAGCATGTCCACGAAGGAGGCGCGCTGTCGAGTCTTGTTTTGGCCGCATCTGGACGACGGCTGCTCCAGGTTGGATGGGCCGCAGCGGTCCCGCCCCGATCTTGACGCGGGCGACCGGACAGGTTAGCTCAAGGCCCCGCGAAAGGCCAGGGTGGCGGCCTTGATCCAGCCCCTGCAACAAACCATGAAAGACAAAAGGTCCCACGTTGCGATCGCCCTCTTCATGGTGGCAAGTGGCGGCCTGACCATCGCCATCGGCGTGGGCGCGTTGCAGCCCGGCGGCGCGACCACAATCTCACCAGCTTCGTCCTTTACCCCTGCGCAGGCCTGTGACAGTCCTCGCGCGTGTGAGGAAGGCTGCGGTCGGGGCCTCGCCGCGGATTGCCGCGAAGCGGGGCTCGCCTACCTGCAAGGGTTTGGTGTCCAGCGTTCGCTCGACAAGGCCCTGACGCTGCTTCGCCAGGCCTGCGCGGGCAACGACGCCTCGGGCTGCACGGCGTTCGGCGCGGTGCTGCTCGATACGTCGCCCGATCCGTCTCACGTCACCGAGGCCGTGGCTGCCCTCGAAAAGGCCTGCGCCGGCGGCGACGCCATGGGTTGCAACAACCTGGCGAACCTGTACGCCGATGGGCAGGGCGTTGTCCGAGACAACGAGCGGGCCCTTGCCATGTACGGCAAGGCCTGCGACCAGGGCTCGGGGATGGCTTGCAGCACCCTGGCCAAGGCGACCCTGGCGGGGGAGGGCGTGCCCGCCGACGCCGCCCGCGCCGAGGCCTTGTTCGCCCGCTCGGTGACGCTGTTGCAAGCCGGCTGTGAGGGCGGTTCGGGCCGCGCCTGCGGCCAGGTGGGCTGGTTGTACGAGCGGGGCTACGGCAGCCCGAAAGACGGCGCGCGCGCAAAAAAAAGCTACGAGCTGGGCTGCGCGGGGCAAGACGGCGCGAGCTGTTACAACCTGGCGTTGCTTTTTCGCCAAGCGGGCGCCGACGAGGCCCAGGTGACGGGCCTGCTGCGACGCGCTTGCACCTTGGGGATGACGGACGCCTGCAAGCTTGCCGGGCCTTGAATCGGACACGCGGGCCCGACTTCTTGCCAGGGCTGGCGCGTGTCCGAGACATGTGGACCCGTTGGTCGCGTCGGTCCGCTCAGACCAGGTCGGAGGACTCCGCTTCGGACGCGGTTTGAGCCGCTCCCGCAGCCACCGACTTGGGCAGCACCGCGGCGCCCAAGGCGTATCCTGCGGCCGCGGCGACGCCCGAGGCCAGCAGCACGGCCAGCTTGGCGGCGGCCAACAGGCCGGGATCGTCGAAGGCCAGGCCTGCGATGAAGATGGCCATCGTAAAGCCGATGCCCGCCACGATTCCAACCAGGCCGATGCCGGACCAATGAACGCCCGCGGGCAGGCGGCAGAGGCCGGTTTTGACCATGACGAAGCTTGCCAGCAGGACGCCGAGGGGCTTGCCGAGCACGAGGCCGAGAGACACACCGAGCAGCACGGACAGCGACGGTCCGTCGTTCCACTGCACACCGCCGAGGGGGACCCCCGCGTTGGCAAGAGCGAACAACGGCATGATGCCAAACGCGACCCAAGGGTGGAGGCGCGCCTGAATGCGAATGACCGGAGGCAGGGCCTCTTGCCCGGCCTGAGCGACCCGACGCAGGGGAGCTATCAAGTCGTTCGGATCGTCGGACGGTCCGGAGGCGTGGCGGCGGAAATCTTCGATGGCCTCTTCGGCCGCAGCCACGAAGCCCTTCTCCCCGAACCACGAGCGTACGGGAGTCATCAGGCCGAGGATCACCCCCGCGATGGTAGGATGAATGCCAGCCATCAACATGCCTACCCAAATCACGGCTCCCGGCGCCACATAGGCTAGCGTGTGGCGAACACCGACCCACTGGAACACGAGCACGCCGAGGCCACCGGCCGCCGCGACCAGCAGGCCCGAAAGGGCCACACCGCTGGAATAGAAGAGCGCAATGATGAGGATGGCGCCGATGTCGTCGATGATGGCAAGGGCCAACAAAAGCACGCGAAGGGCCGGCGGAACGCGCTTGCCGAGCAACGCCAAGACGCCCACGGCGAAGGCAATGTCGGTTGCCATGGGCACGCCCCAACCTTGATGCGCCGGGCCATCGGCGCTCAGCGAGACGTAGATGAGGGCGGGCACGACCATGCCACCCAGCGCCGCACCGATGGGTAGGGCAGCTCGTCGGAGATCGGCAAGCTCTCCCTGGTGCAGCTCTCGGCGAATCTCCAGGCCGACCACGAAGAAGAACACGGCCATCAAGCCGTCGTTGATCCAAAAGTGCAAGGTCTGCGTGAAGACGAAGCTCCCAAGGCCCACGGTGATGGGCGTGTGCCAGAGCGCGTCGTAGCTCGCCGCCCACGGCGAATTGGCCCACAAAAGAGCGACAAGCGCCGCGAGAAACAGGGCTACGCCGCTGGCCGCCTCGACGTGGAGGTAGCGCTCCAGCGGGCCGAGCACGCGCCGCGCAACGCGGTGGGCAGGGCCCCAAACATCGGGCGGGGGCGCAACGGCGGCTTTTTTCTGCGGCAAGCTCATGAAACGGACCAGACTACCGCGGCGGCCCGACCACGAGGAAAACCTGTCCGCTCACCCTGCGCGAGGGGACACCCAGCGGAGCTAGTTAGCGCTGTTCAAGAATTTTGGCAAGGGCAAATCGGCGAGCCGCATTTTGTCGCCCCTACTCTGGAATAGGATCGGGAGGCGCGGAGGTCGTCGAGCCCGCGCCCCAGAACACCAAGTTTGGGTTTCCGGGGATGGGGATGGATTGTGCGGAGAGCACGCCGTTCGTGAAGTCGATCTGGAAGAGGTCGCCGTTGGCGCTGAAGCCGTAGGCGGAGCCGGCCCAAAATGCCAGGCCGAAAACCGCACCGAAGCCGAGCAATCCCCAGTCTTTTACGAGGTCGCCGGTCTTGGGGTTGACCTCGACGATGCAGTCGTTGCAGCCCGCACCCGTCACGGTCAGGAGCGTCTTACCATTCTTGACGGACACGATGTCGCCGCTCGACGAGAGGCCACCGGACAGGTTGCCAACGGTGGTCACCGCACCGGTCACCGTGTCGATACGCACGTACGTCGCGTCCAGGTAGCCGACGAGCACCTCGCTATTGGCGTCGAGCGTTCCGGCGGGCACGAACGAGAGCGAGTTGGGGTAGCCGCCCGGGGCGATGAGCGTGCAGGCCGCGGTCGTGCGGTCGATGGTGTACAGACCGCCGAAGGTGGTGCCGTACAGGTTCGAGTCTTTGTCGAGCGCGATGTCGATGACGTCCGAACAGCCTTGGAACGGGCCGATGGTGGTGACGACCTTGGTCAGGGGGTCGAGCTTGTACAGCGTATCGGCGCTGTTTCCGTAGACCTCGGCATCTTGTTCGGGGGCGGAGCCGCCCGTGCCCCCGCCCACGCCGAACCCCCCGCCGAATCCGCCCCCGACACCCGAATCCGCCGTGGTGGTGGCCGACGAAGCGCCCCCCGCGCCGCTCGTGGTGGTGGTCGTCGTGCTGCTGGTGGACGCGTCGCCGAAGGTGGTGCCCTCGTTCGACGCCGAACAACCGAGCGCGGCGAATGCAACGATGGCGGTGAAGGTTGCTGTGCGGTGGGGGGAGCGCATGGAGCGATTGTGCACCGTTCCAGGCGCTGGAACAACGCGGAAAGGGTGCCGGTGACGCGATTCCGTCCAGCGGTCCCGATGACGCGCCGCGCAGGGCCCTCCCCGCTTCTCTTGCCAGGCGCCGACCTGCCGCGCACTTACAACGGTCGCACGGTGGTCAGGACGCCTCAAGACACCTGTCCGCGCGCATCCTCCCCACAACAGCGCTTGTATTTCTTGCCGCTCCCGCAGGGGCAGGGCCCACTACGGGAAGGATTGTCCTGGGCAGGCGACGTGGGCAGATCGTCGCCGTGGTAGTGCCTTTGGAATTGCAGCATACGGATGGTATCGCGGGGAGCCCACGAGCCGGCGTCGATGGCTTGCATGAAGGCGCGGGGCAGGTAGAGCTGCTCGGGCTTGGCGCGTGCGATCCAGGGCAGGCAGGTGGCAAGGGTCACGGCGTTTTCGTAGTCGTCGAGGAATGTACCACGGTGGGTCGCAAGGACCCCAAAGGCAAGGTCGTCGGGAACGTCCTCCGGTCGGTCGTAGCGGTGAGCCGAGCTGCGCGGCAGCCGCGAAGTGAGTCGAACAACCATGCGTGCGCCCGCTGCGCGGTGGTTTTGGAGCAGCTCCTCGGGCTCCTCCAGGCTGCGCTTGAAGGTACCTGCCATCAAGGTGCTGAAGGCCCAGCCCTGGTCGAGCTCACTGTCGGAATCGATGGCGTGCGGCGTATCGAGCGCCTTGCCGACCTCCGCGCGCAGCCTGCTGTGGCGATTGCCGATGACCACGAGGGCGGCGCCCGCGTCGAAGGTTTCGATGGCGGAGCCGCCGGCAGCGAACTGCGCCTTGTAGTCCGCCAGGGCAACCTTGCCGGCCTTGCCGGCTGCCCAAAGGCCGCGCAGCGCGATGCCTATGACGCCCTGGCTCACCGCGCCCAGCGAGACCGACAAGCCCCGCAGCTTTTCCAGCTCGCGGAGCCTTTCAAGGAGCTGACGGGCATCCATGAACGTGAGGACAGACAGGTGACCTGTCGCCCACAGCACGTTCCAGTAGGGGCGCAGGAAGGGTTGCATCTTGCGCTTGCTCATGTCCGAGACGCGGAGCAGCTTACGGCCATCGTTCAGCATGTTGATCGCATGCAACAGGTGAATCAACAGCTCGCCCAGCATCAAGGGTTGGAGGGCAGACGCGGCGATGAAGTCTTCTCGGCACAAGCCCGCCCCCGCGGCGAAGACCCGGTCGATGAGCCCGCTCAGTTTGCCCTTTTTGCCGACCACCGAAAGCGCAGCGTCCATACGGCGACGAAGGTCGTGGACGCGCGAAGCGACGGCATCGAGCTGCTCGCGGGGGATGATGGGAAGGTCGTCCGGGTGCATGCCCCTGGCCAAACACGTGACAAACTTGCCGTCCCGCGTGACCACCAGGAAGGGTCCTTCCACGGGGTCATCGAGGGAGATGGCCACGCGGGATGCGCCCTCGGGCAGCCGCACGGTGTCGAGCACGTAGCGCAGCACCGCGTCGTCCCGATAGAGCTCCAGCGCAAGCTCGACATGCGGTGGCGATACACGGTCGAGACGCGAGAGGAAATGATGCGCGTGGGGCATACCGGAGGGATGATCTCAGAGCCGCGCGGCGACGCAACGAAAAAGCGTTCCTGCTCAGCCCCGCGTTCGCGCCGAGGGTGACGCTAGCTAGGGAAGCACGTTGCCACCCCCGCCGGCGCGCTCGGGGCGTCCTTCTTGCGGGGGCGACCCGCGGGGCGGAAGCCGAGCTGGCGGAGGAGACCCTTCTCCTTGATGGCCACGCGCGCAATCTGACATCGGAAGCCACGCATCCCGCCAACGGGCGAGAAGATCGACGGGCCGCTCTTCGAGCAGGTGGTTTTGAGTGCCAACGTCGGGGATCTTGGCCGGAGCCATCCGCCGAAGAAGCTGAAACCCCTCATCCAAGTCGGCCTGCGTGAACCCGCGGAGCACCATCAGGTCGAATATCTTGGCGTTCCACAGGGCGAGGAAAAGACCGCGCACCCTTTCTGCGCGCTCGGTAGGAGTTGTGTAGGTCATAAAAGTCGAGCGCATACGACGGTTATGAGGTTAGCCAACGAAAAAACTAGGTATAAAAATGATTAAATAATGTACTACAGCATGTTAAAGATAGATCATTGCGACGACAGTTGGTGCCGGAGCACGCTCTTGCGCACGCTCGCGAATTGCCGTGACGAGATCGTACCAATCTCGGACTTCAAGGGGCAGCTCGAAGACCGCGAGGGAACCCGGAAACCCGAGCCGGGTGGTTTGAGGACGGAAAGATGACGCGTGTTGTCGTCTTCATTGGTTTCGAGAAGCAGAGCACCACCGTGCGTCGCCAACGTACGCCAAGGCGGTTTCGAGGGCGGAATGGCTCGCCAACTCGGCTCACCCCATCGAGGTCCGAGACGATGCGCTGTGCCAGTGTGCCATTTAGCCACTAGCTCGTGCGAAGACGACGCCGCGCTGCGAAGCCACCGTGGCGGGGGTTCGCTTCGCGGCGTCCAGACGTCTGTGCCAATTCGGCACCATTTCCGTGAACTGGCGTTGATACCGGCTCTGTAATTCGCCCGCATTTCGACAGCTGACTGGCATGCACAGCGCGAATTGT
>CAYLJT010000179.1:0-11838 GCA_964383995.1 uncultured Polyangiaceae bacterium | reverse complement strand
ACGCGGCTTCCCTTACCGCCAGCGAGGCACCCTCGTCTTCGGCGACCTGAAGCAGCATCGGCGCCAGATCCGGAACCGAATACGCGTGGGTCGCAGCCGCCAGCGCAAGCTCACCACGACGAGCGCTGAGCGCATCGTTTGTTACCGAGGCCGCCACGCTGCGCAGATTCCAGTCGGCAAGGTGACCAAAACGCTCCGTAGCCATCAACAGCGCCGTTAGCGCGTCTGCCCGCAGCCGCTCTGGAAGGTCGGCTTCGCGGGTGAGGCGCGCCAGCCAATAGACGTCCGTAGGCCGGGCCCGCGTGCGAAGAGCGCCGAGGGCTGCTCCCCGGACGTCAAGATCGTCGTCGCCCTGGCCGGCCTCGGACAGCGCTTCAATCGCATCGACCCCCGTGGACGCGCTGAGAGCCCAGGCGGCTGCGGCACGGATAGAAGGCTCGGGGTGGTCCCGCAACAGGGCCTCGATCACCTCGCTTCCTTCGCGCAGCGGAACCTCGCACAACCCTTCAAGCAAGGGCAGAAGCCACGGATCGTCCGGGGAACGCGCCGCAATTTCAGACAGCAGCAGATCTCGCTTTTCTGGATCCGTGGCGTCGGAGAGGGCCGCCACAATGGCCTCCAGGTCCTCGCCACCATCCGCCATGCGCTCGGAGAGCGCACGCAACGCATCGGCACCGCCTATCCGCCCCAGGGCGCGCGCGGCGGCGACACGTAGCGTGGGATGGTCAAGAAGCGTCAGCAGCGTCGCGACGGAGGCTAGATCCCGCCGCTGCGCCAACGCGTCCGCCGCGCGAATGCGCGCTTCGTCGCCGCGCAAGGGATCCGCAAGGACGGCACGCACCTCGGCAAGCCCCTGGGCATCGAGCTCGGCATAGCGGGCGATGGCCGAATCGTGGGCGTCGTCGGCGGTCGGCGACAGCGGCTGCCCTAGAATGCGACGCACCAGGATCTCCGACGCCTCCCGTGTCCGAGCGCGTCCGAGGGCGCGCAGCAAGCGTGCTCGCAACGCGCCCGTCGCCTGCGATAGCGCAGCTCGCAGACGCCGCACCACGTGGTCGCGGTCAAGGTCCAGGTAGGCATTCAGGAACGTCGTCCATTCCAAGCCATCGAGGATGCGCTGCCAGAGCCGTTCGCGAAGATCGAGACCCAGCAAGGTGAGACCGCCGTCCCGAGCGCCCACGTCCGTCATCCAACGCGCAAGACGAAGGTCGATGAGCCCCGCCCGATCGGCGTTCGCGGCAAGCCGCTTGGCGACCTCCCAAAACACCACGGGAGGATTCAAGCCTGCCGCGAAGCGCAGCGGCTCTTGCCAGGCTCCGTCGTGCGCGTGGGCTTCGATACGCCTGCGGAGGCGCTCGCCCTCCGCCTTGATTTGTCGGGCGGCCAAATATTCCTGGAGGCTCGCGTGGAGAAACTGCAGCGCCTCCCCTTCGGGCTGCGCGAGAGTGACAAACCGGGAGGCGGCCAGGTTGACCATGGTGGAAGGTCGTTCAACCCCTGCTGCCGAGGCGTCCACGCCATCGAAGACAAATCGTGGCGCCCCAGGGGCGCTTTCGATGAGCCACAGCGCGAGGCGCTCAATCTGCAGCATTTCCGCGGGATCGATCCGCTTTTGCGGATACGTGCTGTTGTGATAGGCCTGGATGCGAGCCACCGCTTGCTCGTACAGCGCGGAGCGTGTGGTGGGGAGGTTGTCTTTTTCTCGCGCGCTCGTGATGCCACAGAACAGTGTGAGCACAAACGGATTCCGCGCGAGCCGAGACAGGTCGGGGTGCTTTTCTAGATGCTCTGCGAGCAAGTTTGCGCGGCTTGGATCACCGCCCTGACCCAACCAACGATGCAGCAAGGTCGCCGACGCTCGTTCGCTGAGCTCGGCCAGCTCGACGTATTCATCCCCCGGAAGCTGGAGCGGATAACCACTCCTGCGCGAGGTAATTACCGCGGCGTAGGCGCGGACGGTATCGCGAATCTCCACCAACATCGCTTCGCGGGACGCTTCGGGCACCTCGTCCCAGCCATCGAGCAGCAGCAACACCGTGTCACGCTTGGTCCCGGAAAGGTAGGCGAGCAGATTCGTCCATTGGGAAAGCTGGGCCGGGTCGCTGAGACCTGCACCCCGAAGCGCGAAGTCGACCAAGCTGGTTTGGGACCTCTCGACCTCGCGGGCGTAGGCGCGCAGGGGTACAAAGAGGGGAAGCAGAAACCGACCGCGAACATCCCTGACCAGGCGTCGCGCCAGCCATTTCAGGAAGGTGGTCTTCCCACTGCCCGGCTCACCGATGACCACGGTGACGTTGCGAAGTCGGTCGAGCAAGTGTTGCGCAGGCAAGGTGGGGAGATCATCGCTTTGACCACGCCAGGCGTGGCCCGCGCCCCGGCGCTCCCTCCCTGCCGCCGTGCTGGCTTCGTCGAGCGGCCGCACCGGCAGGACCCGCAGATCAACCCAGACGTCGTCGAGGGGGATGGGTTCTTGACCGGGCAAAGGCGCCTGCAACAGCCTCCACTCCGGCGCTTCGATCAGCCGTCGCGGCCAGTCCAAGAGCAGCGGCGCAAGCTCAGGAATCGACGCGCGCTCCTCCTCCGTAGCGTCCGCATCGTGCCGGTCGATGGCCCGGAAGCTGCCGACGGACGGGGCCAAGCGCGTCATCACCGACGTGTGCAGACGTTGAAGAGCCCGCTCCACTTCCAGGTCGGATCGACCGAGGGAGTCTCGTGCTTCCTGGAGCAGCTCGTCCTTTTCCACCTCGTCCCCGGAGGCGAGCCGTCGATGCCAGACCACAGCCAGGTGCTCGCGCGGGACCTCCTCAATCCCCCAGCGCGTGAGCAGGAGCTTCGTTTTTGCTGCAAGATGAGGCTCATCGTCGGGAACGGGGATGGGCGCGCCCACGTCCGGACAAATCTGACCACCACGCCAGGCAAGCGTGCTCCGACAGCGAAGAATCCCCTTGGCCACCGCGTACGCAAAGGTCTTGTCGTAGGGCGACGCGAGGGGATCTAGGGTTGCCATCGTGGCGCTACTCCGACGTGGTGTGGCCGCGGGTGTCGACGGCGTCGGGGCTGGATGCTGTGTCGCGGGCGCGAGCAAGCTCCGCCGCGACCACCCTGCGCTCTTCCGCCCACTGCACAAATCCGGGGGCTCGCACGAGCAAGTGCCTTCCTCCTTCTTGGCCGGCCCGGGCAGCACGAGCTGCAGCCGCTCGACGATCAGGTCGGCCGCATCGGTCACGGTCATCCTCCGAATGTCCGGGACAATTGTGTTGAAGAGAATGCCTTCGACCTCGCCATCACCGACCCGAAGGGGCAAAACCCCTAGCTTCTCGCTCTCCGCACCCGCGCATCGCGCCTGCATGACCCGCGCGCGAATCGCCTCGTGCTCGGCCAGCGTCCAGGGCTTGTCGCCATAGCGCTCGGACACACACACGACGGCCAACGCGCAGCGCTCTCCGTAGATTTTTTGCAGCTTCAGATCGGCGTCGGCCCCCGCGAGGTGGGGCAAGAACCAGTCGTCGTAGTAGACCGTGGACGGGCCAAGCCGGTCTTCGACGGCTTCCGCGACGGCGCGCACCAGCTCTCGCTGCTCGCCGGCGAACGAGAAGGCGACGTGGAACTTGTCGGGGACGTGGCGAGGCGACATGGGCAGAGTACGAAGGCCTACTTAGTGTACCAGGGCGCATTTGAAAAAGGAAACGGCTTAGGTGCGTTCCCACGAGGCTTCCTCGACATCCGCGGTTGCGGGGAAGGCCACGAGCTTCACGCCCTCCCCGCGATCGGGCGCGGCGAGACCGTTGCGGTGGCCCCACACTTGTGCTCGACTATTCCCACGCCCCCCTAGCCCACCGTTGCCATGCCAGCCCTCGCACCTACCGAGCTTCGCTTTACACGGTCCGGACACATTTACGTGGGTCGACCTCCAGCGCCGCTCCACTTTCCTGAGGAGGAAGAAGTGCCGGAAACCGGGCCCCATCTCGAGATTCGAACCGCGTTGTTTCTCATTCTCAAGATGGCCTTCGCCGATCGGGCTACCATTGGCTCCGAGCAGTTCGTCTATTGGGATCCAACCAGCTCCGCCAAACGCTGCGCGCCCGACGCATTCGTGAAGCTCGGTCAGCCCCACGAAACGTTTAATGTGTGGAAGGTATGGGAACGAGGCGCGCCCGACCTTGCCGTTGAGATTGTCAGCAAATCCGACCGCCCCAGCGAAGACTGGAGTCAGAAGCTGGAACGCTACGTGGCTGCGGGCGTCGCCGAGCTTGTGCGGTTCGACGCTACGGACGACGCGCAGCCCATCCGGGTGTGGGATCGGGTGGAGGGTCAGCTCGTCGAGCGCGCCGCGGAAGATCCGGACGTGCGGCGGTGCTGGGTGCTCAACCTGTTCTGGACGACCGTGACTGATCCCACGATTGGCCCGATGCTCCGCCTTGCCCGCGACGCGAATGGCGTTGACCTCTTGCCAACGCCCAACGAAGCGCTCGCCGCCGCGGAAAGCGCTCGACGGCACGCGGACGCGGCCCGAAAACAAGCCGAAAGCGAACGCGACGCTCTCCTGGAAGAGCTCGCCCAACTGCGCAAGAACGCAGCCTCCTCTTCCTAACGACAGCCCCCACCAACCTTCACACGCTCAATAAGCCGGCCCCGTCGCAGCGTTCCAGGGTAGCTCGGAAACGCCGCACACGGGGCCGACTCGTCCACGTTGGCCCGCTCGTCGTCATGGCAAGACGCCTGCAAACGGAGAAGCGCAATCCGCTGCCAGCGCGGCCAGCGCTTCCACCTGAGCAACCCGCGACTGACCTTCTCGCCTACGCACGGTCACCTCGTTCGCCGCGAGCTCGCGCGGCCCCAGGATGGCGGCTACCGGCACCGCTCGTTCATGGGCCTCGGCGAGCCGCTTGGCCAGCGAGTCCGGACCTGCGGCCAGGTGGGACCGCAGCCCCGCGCGTACAAGCTTGTCGCAAAAGCTGGCGGCGCCCTCGTGCTGCTCGGCGGTTACCGGCAACACGACCACTTGCTCCGGCGCTAGCCAGAGCGGAAGACGTGCCCCGTGGTGCTCCAGCAAGATGCCCAGGAAACGCTCGAGACTGCCGTACAGCGCACGGTGGAGCATGACCGGGTGACGCCGCTCGCCGGCCGCGTCCACATAACGCAGGTCGAAGCGTTTGGGCATCACCAGATCCACCTGGATGGTCCCGCATTGCCATGCCCTACCCTGCCGGTCTTCCAGAGTCACCTCGATCTTCGGGCCATAAAAGGCACCGGCACCGGGTTGCAAAAGGTAAGGTTGCTGCAACCGTTCTAGCACCGCCTGCAGAATGCCCTCGGCTCGATCCCACGCTGCGTCGTCGCCGGCTCGCTCGGCGGGCCTTGTCGAGAGCGCTATGCCTAGACGCTCGAAGCCGAACGCCCGGTAGAAGTCGGGGAGCGAGCGGCAAAAGCGCTCCACCTCGGCTTCGGCCTGCTCGTCGGAACAGAACACATGGCCGTCGTCCTGTGTAAACTGACGCAGACGCAAGAGCCCGTGCAGAGTGCCGCTCGGCTCGTCGCGGTGGACGGCGCCGAGCTCCGCCAGGCGGATGGGAAGGTCGCGGTAGGAAGGCGCCATACGCCTCACGATCTCGACATGTCCCGGACAACTGACTGGCTTGAGCGCCGCCGGACAGGACTGGTCGAGCACCCGAAACATGTTCTCGGAGAAGTGCTGCCAGTGCCCGCTCGCCTCCCAAATGGCTTGGCGCAAGAGCTGCGGTGTGCGCACCTCTTGGTAGCCCGCCGCCCGAGTGGCGCTACGCGAAGCCTCTTCGAGCAGGCGGTAGAGCAGGAGACCGCGGGGGTGGAAGAAGGCCATTCCGGGGGCCTCCTCTTGAAAATGGAAGAGGCCCAGTCGCTGGCCCAATTTGCGATGATCGTCGTCGTTCAACATGGCTCGTCGCTCCGTTCGGGTGCCCCGGCGAGGAACGTGCAATGAGCCGACATGCCATCACCCGCTCCTGCGCAAGGGCGGGTGGATGGTTGTCTTTCGGGTGCGTGTCAGCGCGCGCGAGCGACCACCGTCCCGCCGATGCGGGTCGTCGTGGTCGTGGTCGTGGCGCGCGGGGACATCGAAAGCGTCTTAGCTTGCGCCGCTTTTTCGCGCAAGAACTTTCTTCGGCGGCCGAAGGTTGGCGCGCGCGAGCCTTCCGTCTACCCTGAGGACCTGTCCGAACCGCGCCTCGACGCAACGGGGTTCCATGCCCAACAACCACAAGCCGCAAAAGCCCGGGGGTCGTAACGAGAAGCCGAAGGCGGGCGGTCCTCGGCGGCGGCCTCGCAAGCAAGCCCCGTCCCCCGACGAGCCCAAACCGCCGCCCGCAGAAACACCCAAGGTGCCGCGGGAAGGCCCACGCTGGCGCGTGCTGGTCACGGGTTTTCATGACTGGCCCGCCACCCGGCGGGAAGCCGCCACCTTCGATCGCTGGCGCTGCCTGCAAAACCCCAGCGGCATGCTGCTGCTCGGTCCCAACTACGCTGGACAGGTAGAGCCCACGGCCTTCCCCGGAGCCCTGCCCACCGCCCTCAGCACCTTGACACAAACCGCCGATGGTCGCGTCATCGTTTGGACGTTTGACACGCTTCCCACCCTTTGGGGCGCCATCGACGCGGTCCCCAAGAGCGACTACGACGTCATCATCTGCCTTGGGCTCGGCGTGTACAGCCCCCTTCCCACGACGCGCATCCGCCTCGAAAGGGGGGCTCGCAACGCGCGAACATCGTCCAATCCCGATGCCGCCAACGTGGTCGCTGGCGCCGGCACCACCCCCGTCGTCATCGATCCCACGCTGGGGCGGACTCTACCCTTGACTGCCGGCTCGGCGCTCGAAAGCCGCATCGATGGCGTGGACCAACAGAGCTTTGGCCCGGCCGCCCATCCCTACGACGTCGAGGTCATCGGCGCCCGCGACGACAACACCTTCGTCTGCAACGAGACCAACTTCAAGCTGCTTCAATCCCTCGGGCAGGGCCCCGATGGTTGTCCCCGGCTCGTCTACTTCATTCACATCGCCGCCCCCGCCGCAGCGGCGGACTACGCATCCCTGGCGGACGCCCTGCGCGGCCTCATCGAGGTGCTGATTCAACCCCCGCCCTAACGCTGGGTTGCACGCACCGAACTTCGGGACTTGATCCGCGAAGCACAACGTGATTCATCTGGACTCCAGTCGGTCCATGCTTTCGCGTGAGCGCGTTCCAGAGCACGTGGGGTTCACCCCGACCGGGGGTTTCCGGGCGGCGGCGGTGGCCCGCGGACGTGCTCGCCTGGAATTCCCCGCCGAGGTTGGCTGTCTCCAACGAACCAAGGTCGTCCCATGACGGAAACCCTCTTGCTTGACACGGGCTCGTCGTCCCAACCCATCGCGGTCGATCTCGGCCCAAGCGATCAGCTCGCGGAGGACCAACCTCCAGAGCCGCCACCATTGCTCGTCGGTGGCGCATCGCCGCTGACCGCCGAGGCGTACCTGCTCGACCCGCTTTACCAAAACCTTCCGCCGCTTCGCATCCTTAACTGCACCGATACACTGGGCTACCAACAAGAGGGGTATTACGTATCCCTGCTTGCACTGGCCCGGGGGCACCTGGCAACGCCGGACGTGTTCGATCTCGCCGTGCCTGCTTCGGTGGCTGCGGCCAACGTGCGCGGGGGCCCGCGGCGTCGTCCGTCCCTACCGCTTCGTGTCGCGATCTTGCACAACCCGGACGACGACACCTGCCCCTCGAACCCCGAAGCTCTGCGTCGATTTTGTGAGGCGGGCCGCCGCCTAGGTTTGGACGTCGAGCTCCTGCGGGCGTCGGACGAGGCCGCGCTCTCTTCCTATGGCGCGCTCTTCGTCCGTTCCACGACACGGGTCGATAGCCCAGCCTTTCGGCTCTCCTGCGCCGCGTCGGCGCTCGGCCTCGTGGTCATCGACGACCCATCTTCCATCTTGCAGTGCAGCAACAAGGTGTACATCGACGCGTTGCTGCGGCGACACGGCGTACGCACACCGCGCAGCATGGTGGCGCACCGCAGCAACGTGAGCGAAGTGCTCGCCACCCTCGGTCTGCCCTGCGTCGTCAAGAGCCCCGACGGGAGCTTTTCGGGGGGCGTGAGCCGCGTCGATTCCAAGGTCGAGCTGCACGCCGCCCTGGACGCGCTGTTCGAGCACAGCGCCCTCGTGCTCGCCCAAGAATATCTACCCACCGACTTCGACTGGCGGGTGGGCATCCTCGACGGATCACCCCTCTTCGGCTGCCGATTCTACACCGTGGACGGACACTGGCAGGTCGTGCGCTGGAACGCCGACGGCTCCTTCGACTCCGGCCCGCACGAGACCTTGCCTGTGGAAGACGTCCCGGCGTGCGTGTTGGACACGGCCCTACACGCGGCGAGGTTGGTCGGTGATGGCTTCTACGGGCTCGACCTCAAGCTGGTGGGAGATACCTGCTACGTCGTCGAGATCAACGACAACCCGAGCGTCGACGACGGCGTGGAAGATCAGGTGCTGCAGGATGAGCTGTACCGGCGTGTCATGCACGTCTTGCGTCATCGCATCCTCTCCCGTTGAGCCACCCCTTTGCACGTCGTGAAGCGCCCCCTGCTCCGCCCCGCTGAGTATGTCGACCGCATGGAAGCCCTCGGGCTCTACGCGCCCGAGGCGCCCCTGCCCGAGCTGAGCTCGTCGGTCTGGCGCGCATACCTCGGGCACTACGAACGGATGGTAGGTCCGACCTCGTCCCAAGAGATCGTGTGGGCGGGCGAGGGCTTCGGCTTCCATCGCGATCCCCTGAACGACACGGAGGCTTACTCTTTCGCCCTGCTCGGGCCCATCTCCCACCCCGTTCTACCCTTTGGTTGGGCCGACTTCATGGCCCGTGTCGCGCCGGCCCTCACCTCGCTGAACGAGACGTTTGTCTCGGACACCTTTCAATGCCTGGGCGACGCGCCCGAGCGCGACCCGCGTCTTTTGTGGCTGACGAGCCCACGCGCCCGCTTGTTCGACACCTTCCCGGACTACGTGCAAAGCCTGACGCGCAAACACAGGCAACGGATGCGGGCCCTGTTCGAGCGCTACGACGCCGATCCCGAGCTGGCCTGGGAGCTGTCGGCCCGCGGTCCGACCTCCGTGGAGATGACCTGGGTCCAACAAAACCTCCATGCCAAGTGGGGAGACGAGGCACCCTACGCCCTGGCCCAAACGCTGTGGCCTCTGGCGGTCAGCGAGGTCAGCCCGCAAAATGCGCTCTTCATGCGCGTCTACCATGGCGGCCAGCTCGCCTTCCTGAACGCTTACCTGGTTCGTGGAGACACCATCACCTCCCAAGCGACCTGCCGCAACATGTCCATGTTCCTCGACGGCCTCGGGGTCCTGATCGACTTTCAGACCATCAAGCTCCTCAGCGGAAACCGTGCCGGACTTCGCTACCTGGATCCGACCTGTCGCGCCACGCTCTCCGATCCGGCCTCCATCGGCGTCGCCAAGCGGGTCGTCACCAACGAAGACCAGCTGCGCCCGATCCTGCTCGCCGGGCCGGGCGCCCTGCCCGTCGACCCACCTTACCCGCAGTTCCACACCGCGTCCGGCTGGCGGGTGGCGGACCGGGTCTCACCCTGACGAGGGCATGTCGTGGCGGCACCGGCACAAAGGCTGACCAAGCGCTGGCTCGCGACCTCGGGGCGACGCCTCTTGGTGCACGTCCCGGCCGGCTGTCAGGCGTCCTTCGCCAGCGAGGCCGACCTTGCCGAGCTCGTGCGCATGAGCCAGGTCGCCTTCGGCGAGACCGCGTTGAAACGCGCCGTCCTCCGGCGCTATTTTCGTGTCGGCCACGCCTTGCTCCTGACGCTCCGGCGGCAAGGTAGCATCGTGGGCTACTGCCTGGCCGAGCTCAACCTCCGGCAGCGGCGCGTGTACGTGGTGGAGACCTGCGTGGCTCCTGCCGAGCAGGGCCATGGCTACGCCGTCTGGCTCCGCGCGCGCGTCGACGCCATCGCGGACGCGCTTGGCTACCGTTCGCTCACCAGCCATGTGCGCGTCGACAACCACGCGGCCTTCGCCCTCAATCGCAGGTGCGGCATGACGGTCGTGCGTCGCATCGTCGACTACTACGAAGACGGCTCCGAGGCCTTCTATTTGCGGAAGCTGCTGCAGCCGGGCGACCCGTCGCGCTCGCCGAGGCCCTGATTTTCACGAACAGCGGGCCGTCCCCCGCAGGGACGAAGGGGCCCCCAACGATCGCGCTGCCTGGCGCCATTTACGGCCCCGCCCAAACCGGCGATGCTCCCGCCATGAGCACGACCCCCGAGCCCAGCGACCCGGATCTCATCCTTCGCATCGACACGCGCGCGCAGTTCGACGAGCTCTTCAAGCAAGGCGCCTCGGTCACCGCGGGCGCGCCGACCGAGCTCAAATTCCT
The DNA here is from genome assembly GCA_964383995.1 of uncultured Polyangiaceae bacterium. GTDB lineage: Bacteria > Myxococcota_A > Polyangia > Polyangiales > Polyangiaceae > CAYLJT01. Next base: position 1,422 of record CAYLJT010000179.1, on the reverse strand, counting down.
CATCGAGCGCAAGACGGCTCGCATCTATTTTTTGCCTCGCAAGTTCGATTTTCACTTCGACTTCTACAAAACAGCGTTGCACGGTGAGCTCGATGTCTCGGACTTCGACGACATCGCCTACAACCGCCCCGATCGGCAGTTCATCGCCGGCACCATCACGGCCTACGATAGCTACCAAGATCCCGTCTCCGGCAAGCTCGGTCAGCTCTGCTTCTCCTATTGGCCCACCGACCGCTTCGACGCCACGCTGCTCCAAGAGACGCACGACGCCTTGATCGGCGGCCTTGCCTTTCTACCCATGGGCGACGACGTGGCGTTTCGACCCGGAGGCCCAAAGCAGGACCGCATCGTGGCGAGCGAAGCCGCTGCCATCGCCGCCGCGCGCATCGTGGTCAAGACCAACCTGGAAATCTCACAAGGCCTGAAGTTCATGGCGCTGTCGCTGGGCGAAGCGTTGGGTCGACTGGTCTTGATCGAGAAGGGCGCGGCCATGCCGCGTCTCGGACGCGGGGACGTGGCGCTGTTCCTTGGCGATGTGCCGGCCACGGCGCCGCCCGTCGCCGCGCTGATCACGACGCAAATCCAAACCTACAATTCTCACCTGGGCATCAAGTACCGCCAGGACGATATTCCCTATTTCTACAAGGCCTTCTCCGACGACGAGGTCGCCTCGCTCCGCGCGCTCGCCGGTCAACCCGTGCTCGTGCGCGCGAAAAGCAACGTTGGCGAGATTTCCCCCGCCATGCAAAGCCAGGTCGACGAGTACCTGGCCTCCATTCGACCCCAGGGCCGTATTCGTCTGACCCCCAACCTGAAGGAGAACAAGGTGCGCTCCTTCGCCGACCTCGCGTCGACAAGCGTCGTGAACGGCCGCTGGAGCCCCGCCGTCATGGCCGCCTACGGCCGCAAGACGCTCGGCGTCGTACAGCTCGCGCTGCTCTCCGAACGGGGCTCGCTCGCCGTCTCGGAGGCGGACGAGCCCGAGGTGGTCGCCCCCGTCGAGCCGATGGGCGTCCCGGCCAGCTTCTACACACGCTTCATGCGCGAGGCGGTCGACAAGGAGGGTCAAACGCTCGCCGCTCACCTGCACGCCGTTGTCTCGGACACGCGCTTCGCCAGCGACGAGGCGTGGACGGCGGACGCCCTGGACAAGCTGCGCAAGGCCATCAACAAGGTCAAGATGCCCGCCGCGCTGCTGCAAGAGCTCACGACCCAGCTCGTCCGACCTTACCTGGACAGTCACCCCGGCGCGACGAAGGCGCGCCTGCGCTCCAGCGCGCCCGTCGTGGAGGACAGCGGCGGCGGCGTCAAGCTACCCAACATGGCAGGGGCCTTCGATTCGCACACGGCCAAATGGAAGATCGACGACGACCCCGCAAAGACCCTGGAAAACGCGGCCGAAGACATGGCCGACACCCTGCA
>CAYLJT010000178.1:0-11845 GCA_964383995.1 uncultured Polyangiaceae bacterium | reverse complement strand
GGTCACTAGTGCAGCGAACCCCTCGAAGCGCCCTCGGCGCCCTCGCCATCGCCCTGTTTTCCGGCCTCCCCGCGTGCAGCGACGGGCCCCCGCCCAAGGTCCCGACGACGCCCCCGTGCCCCACGCTGGTCGCCTTCCAAGACGGGCCGAGCCCCATCTCGCTCGCCGATCCCAAGCTCGAAGCTCGTGCGCGTCTCACCCTCCCCGCGGTCGAGGCCTACCTCGCCGAGGAGCAAAAACGCCTTGGAATCCCGGCTCTCGTCGCCGGCTTCGTGGATCGCGCCGGCCTCGTGGCGACGCTGCCGCTCGGTGTCCGAGACATCGCCACCCAAGAGCCTGTCGCAGACAGCGACGTCTTTCGCGTCGCCTCGTTCACCAAGGTCTTCACCGGCCTCTCGCTGCTCGCCCTGCGCGACGCCTGCAAGCTCGACCTCGACGACCCCATCACGCGCTTGCTCCCCGAGGCAAAAGGCCTCGCTTATCCGAGCCGCGACAGCGCTCCGATCACCCTCCGCAACCTCGTGACCCACACCTCGGGCCTCGGGCGCGAGGGCCCCCTGGCGTCCCTCGTGGTCCCCGGGCACGAGCCGACCGAAGCCGAGCTGCTCGCGGGCCTGCGCGGTCTGCGCCTGGAAGCCCCGGTGGGCGTCGCCGACGCGTACTCCAACTACGGCGCCGTGCTCGCGGGCCTCGCGGTCAGTCGTGCGAGCGGCGTCCCTTACCGCACGTTCGTCGACGAGACGTTCCTCTCCCCCCTCGGCATGACCTCCACCACGTGGGAGCCCCCGAGCGATCGTTCGCGCAGGGCGATCGCCTATGTCCGAGACGACAAGGGCCTCACCCCCTCGGTGGAGCTGCGCTTGGGGGCCGCGGCGCCCGGCGGTGGCCTCTACTCCAACGTGCCCGATCTGGCTCGTTTTCTGGCCTTTCAGCTCGCCGCTTGGCCCCCCCGCGACGACCCCGAAACGGGCCCCGTCCGTCGCAGCACCGTGCGCGAGTCCCACGGCGTCGCGGGCTTCCAGCCCTCGGGTATCCGCGGCGTCGGCGTCAATTGGATGGTCGAGAGCGACTGCCTCTACGGTCGTCGCCTGTTCCACAACGGCTCGCTCGACGGCTACAAAACCGTCGTTTACCTCCTGCCCGAAGCGGGCTTTGGCATCGTCGTCATGGCCTCGCTCCGCGTCCCCCTCGAGCCCATCGCCCTGCGCGCGCTGCACATGGCGATGGTCCAGGGCATCGCGGCCCCAGCGGGCCTGCTGCACGGCGCGCGCTCGCTCCTCGCGCAGATCGAGCAACCGAACGCGCAAGCCTTCCCCGGCCTGTTCAACCCCGGCTTCTTCTCCGCCGATCCCGAGGCATTTGTGCGCTTTTTGGGGGGCATCCGTCGGGGCTCGGGGAGCTGTCAGAGCCCCGTCCCGATCCTCGTCCGCGACGACGGCTCGGCCGACTTCTACGTCTCCTGCGAGCGACACGACCTGCGCATGACGATCGCCGTCTCCACGGGCGAAAGGCCGCGCATCGAGCGTCTCAGCGTTCGACCCGTTTCGGCCTGCGATCGACCAGAAAGCGCGCTCCTCCCGAGCAATCCCGATTGACCTACGCCCTACGGCGCGTCCACCCTGCCACCATGCTTCGTCCCGGTCCCCTTGGCCGCCTCCTTGTGTGGACGGCCCTCCCGCTTCTTTCCGCGGCGTGCGTGGGGTCCGGAGACCTGACCATCGCGCCGCCTGCGCAGGCCAAGGCGCCGCCCGCCGAGCCTCCGCCCGAGCCCCTTTCGTCGGGTCGCCTGCCCGACACGGCGAAGCCCACCCGTTACGAGCTTTCGCTCCTGATCGATCCCAAAAAAGACCGCTATTTCGGCGACGTCACCATCTCGGTCGACGTCCCGCGTGCCACGCAGTCCATCGTCCTCTCCGGTCGCAACCTGTCGATTTTGCGGGCCGAAGTCGCCTCGGGCGCCGACACCGTGCCCGCCGAAGCGTCCTTTCGCATGGCGGCGGGCAGCAAAGACACCCCCGAAGAGCTCGTGCTGCGGCTCGCCCGGCCCATCTCCTTAGGGCAGGCCGAGATCCGCATTGGCTACTCAGCCGCCTTTGGAGAGGGCTTGTCGGCGTTTTATCGCGTGGAGGATGGAGGCGAGTCCTACGTCTTCTCGCAACTGGAGCCCTCCGACGCGCGCCGCGCCTTTCCCTGCTTCGATGAGCCCTCCTTCAAGGTGCCCTTCAAGGTCAAGGTCACGACGCCCAAAGGCAACATCGTCGTCTCCAATACCAAGGAGGCCAGTCGCAGCGACACCCAAGACGGTCGCAGCACGGTGTTCACCTTCGCCGAGACAGCCCCTCTCCCACCTTACCTCGTGGGCCTCGGCGTGGGCCCGCTCGACGTCTTGGAGGGCTCCAAGGGCCCTGTCCCCATCCGCCTCGTCACGACCAAAGGTAAGACGAAAGATGGCGCCCTCGCCCTCGAGACGACGCGCGTGATGACGGCGGCCTTGGCCGACTATTTCGACAGGCCCTATCCGTACGACAAGCTCGACATCGTGGCCATTCCCGAGTTCGCCTTCGGCGCCATGGAAAACGCGGGTTTCATCACGTTTCGCGAGGAGCGCGTGCTGGTCGACGAGAAGTCCGCCACGGTCGACGACAAGCGCCTCCTGGCCGAGACGATTGGCCATGAGGTCGCCCACCACTGGTTTGGAAACTTGGTCACCATGGCCTGGTGGGACGACATCTGGCTGAACGAGGGGTTCGCCACCTGGATGGAGTCCTACGTCACCGACCTGCAACGCCCCGACTTCGGCTCTCGCCTGCGGCGACTGAGCTACACGAACGCTGTCATGCAGCTCGACGGCCTCGACGCGGCGAGCCCGATTCGCCGTCCGGTGCTCAGCACGAGCGACGCCGAGCAGGCCTTTGACGCCATCGTCTACGACAAGGGCTCGGCCCTGATTGGCATGCTCGAAAACTGGCTGACACCCGACGTCTTCCGCGCCGGCGTCCGCGCCTACATCAAGGGTCACGAGCACAAGAACGCCCAATCGAAGGACCTCTTCGCCGCCCTCAGCCTGGCCTCCAATCGCGACGTCGCGTCGGTCGCCCTGACCTTCCTCGACCAGCCCGGCGTGCCGCTCGTCTCCGCGAAGCTCGTATGCGACCCCAAGGAGGCTCCCCACATCGAGCTGTCTCAGACACGCCACCGCTCGCGCACCGCCACCGAGGCCGAGCGCACAGACACGCTCTGGCGAATCCCCGTGTGCCTGCGCGTGGAAGGTGAGAAGGCTCCCGTTTGCACCTTGCTCGACGCGCGCAACGGGGAGGTGTCGGTGCCCTCCGGCAAGTGTCCAGGCTGGATCTACCCCAACGCCGACGAGATGGGCTACTACCGCACGAAGCTCGATCCACCCGTTCAAAAGGCGCTCCTCCGCAACCTGCGCAAGCTCGGCGTCGCCGAGCGTATCGGCGTCGTGACCAACACTTGGGCGCTCGTTCAGAGCGGCGACGCCGAAGCCGCGACCTTGATCGACACCTTGAGGCTCTTGGCCGCCGACAAAGACCCACTGGTGGTCGAGGAGGTCATCGAGGTCTTGACCGACCTGAGCGACTCCTTGGTGACCGAAGCCACCCGTCCCGGGTTCCGCCGATTTGTCTCGGACATCCTGCTGCCCCGCTTCAAGGAGCTCGGCTGGGACGCCAAGAAGGGGGAGAGCACCGACAAAAAAGCCCTGCGCGCCCGCGTGCTCACGGCCCTGGCGACGTTGGCCGAGAGCCGCTCCCTCGCCGCCGAGGCCGACAAGCGCGCCGCCAAATTCCTTGCCGACCCGCGCTCCGTCGACGCCGAGACCGCGGAGACAGCCCTCCTATTGTCCACCCGCAGCGCGGGCGAAACGCGCCTGTCCGAGCTCATGCGCTTCATCGCCAACGCCAAGTCACCCGACACCCGCATCGTCGCCGTGCGCGCCTTGGGCGCCTTCAGCGATCCTACCCTGTTGAAGCGCGCCCTCGACAAGATGCTCGAAGAGCCCATCAAGGCCCAAGACGCGTTCTACCTGTTCGACGGCGCGACCGCCTGGCCCGCGTCGAGGCCCGTCGTCCTCGCGTGGGCGAAAGAGCGCTTCCCCGAGATCCGCGCGCGCCTCCCCGCCAATGTGCTGTCGCGCGTCGTCGACGTCTTACCCCTCGCCTGCGATCCTGCCCTGCGCGACACCTACGGTCCGTTCTTCAAAGAGGTCCTGGCGAACGTCGAGGGCGCCGATGGGCCCCTGTCGCTGGCCCTGGAGCAAACCAAGACCTGCATCGATTTCCGGGCCCGCGAGGCCGTCAATCTCGCCAAGAAGCTACCCTGAGACCTGGATAGGATAGTCGAGTCATGCCCTGTTCGAAGCTCCCCCCCTCGCTCCTCGTCGTGGCCCTGTTCGTGGGTTGTGGCGGTGCGCCTCCGCCGCCCCCCGCCGAGCCCGAGGCTCCCAAAGAGGTGGTCGAAGAGAAGCCCGCTGCAGAGGCCGCCCCCGAGGAGCCCAAAAGCGAAGGCGTGCCCACCGCCTGTGCCAGCGACGAAGGCGGCGTGTGCAGCATGCCTGAGAGCTTCGCGCGCAAGCTGTGCAACGGTTACTTTCCAGACCTGGCCCTGCATCTCTTCTCCCAAGAGCGTTGGACCAAGGCCTACGTCAACATCAAGCAAGCCGACGCCTGGAACGCCTTGGGCGGCAGCGCCTCGGACGCCAAGCTCGTGTTCGATGAAGAGGTCTTGATCGTCAATGTGCGGAAGCCCAAAGACCTCGGGGGCATGCAGGTCAGTGGCAACGGTGCCAGTTACGACTTCATCCGTTGGGATGGCACATGTGCCTCACTGCAGGTCGCCGAGATGACCCTGCGCAAGCCACCGAAGCCGAAGAACGCCGCGATCCCCTGGCGCAGCCTCGACGACGAGACCAAAGCGGCCCTGCAAACCGACGAGAAGTTCGCGCAAATCGCCGCCACCCGCAAAAAAGAGTGCCGCGGCGCCACCATCGGTGAAGTGACCGACAAGTGCGAAAAGGCCGACAAGGCGCTCAACGCAGCCATCGCCGACGCCATCCGCAAGGGCGCCAGCATCCCGCTGCCCAAGAAGCTGCCGTGACCGCCGTGGCCCACCGCACGCCGCGGCCGCGATAGGCACAGTTGTGCGCCGTATTGTGCCGAATGGCCCTTAGGCGATCCACCTGATTCCGCTGAAATATCGCTCCACACGGCTAGGTACGCCCTGTGCTGTAGAGGGGAGTCGCAAACCTTAGCTCTTGACGGGGTGCCCCATGCGACGTGCTTTGACCCTCTCCGCGGCTCTCTTGAGCCTCTCTTCGGTCCTCCTGATTCCAACCGACGTCGAGGCCTGTGGGGGGTGTTTCCACGGCACGGACTTGCAACAGTCGGAGGCCACGCAGGTCACCGGCCATCGCATGGTCCTCTCCGTGTCTCCCCAGCAATCTACCCTGTACGACCAAATGGAGTACGACGGCGAGCCGCAAGACTTCGCGTGGGTCCTCCCTGTCAAAGGCCTCGCCACGGTCGGCCTCTCCTCCGATGCTCTGTTGGGCACGCTCGACAGCCTGACCGGTGTCACCGTCGTCTCCCCTACCGTCAACTGCCCACCTTCGAGTTGCGGCAGCAGCTCCTACGCGTCCACCGCGACCTCCACGGCTTCCACGGGTAGCGGCGGTGGGGTGACGGTCGTCTCCCAGTCCGTCGTCGGCCCCTACGAGACGGTGCAGCTCTCCGCCGCCGATCCCCAGGCGCTCGTCGACTGGCTATCTTCCCATGGCTACGTCATCCCTCCTGAAATCGAGCCGATTGTCGCCTCCTATGTGGCCGAGCAGTTCGACTTCTTGGCGCTCAAGCTCGTGCCCGGCGGGCCTGGTATCAAGGCCATTCGCCCCGTGCGCGTGACGACGCCGGGGGCCAGCCCGGTCTTGCCCCTGCGCATGGTCGCCGCGGGCGCAGGCGTGACCACACCCATCACCCTGTGGGTCATCGGCGAGGGTCGCTACGAACCGAAAAACTTCCCTTCCTTCCAGATTGGGCAAAATCAAATCGTCTGGAATTGGGATACCCAATCGAGCAACTACAAAGAGCTGAAGGCCGCGCAGTTTGCGGCGTCCGGGGGCAGCGCGTGGCTGATCGAGGCAGGGGAGGAGATCTCCTATTTCTCCGTCGAGTACCCGCTGTACGACCTCGTCTCCTACTACCCAGAGGAGAGCGGTTATGGTGACGTCGACGGCACCGGCGCGGAGGACGAGCTGAACGAAGATCTCCAGACCTTGTTCGCGGGGATCGACCTCAGAAACCTGTGGGTCACGCGCCTGTACGCCGAGCTGTCCAAGGCTGCCCTCGCGAACGATCTGACCGTGGGGGCCTCCGCCTCTCAAACCTGGGTCGATCGCTATCTGCAGGCCTCCAACACCGTGGGGGCCGCGCCTACCTGCCCACCCGACCCGTGCGCCGGCGATTCGTCCTCGGGCTCGGCGTTCACCACCTCGGCGACCGGCGGCATGTTGGGCAGCGGCGGCGCGTCGTCGGACGACAACGTCACGACCACCGGCGGCTGTGCCATCGGCAACACCCAAAGCACGACCTTCGCGGGACTCGTCTTGACCGGCATGGCCGCCCTCTTGTTGGGGCGAAAGCGCGGACGGCGGTCATGACGCCTAGGCTCGGGGGGGCGTCGCGTCGAGTGGATCGCTCAGAACCACAACGACGGCCTAACCTTGCCCACCGTTGGTAGGACCCACACGCGCCTCACAAACCCGCGCGAAACGCCGCCAAATTGCCGTCCAAACGCTCGATGTCGGCGGGCCGCATGGCTCCGTAGGAGAACCTGACGCAGCCGGGCAGGCCGAACGCCTCGCCTGGAATCCCGCTCACGCAGCCGGCTGCCAGCGCCTTGTCCACGAATTGCACGTCGCTGCCGGTCCACCACGATGGCAAGGTTGCCATGAGGAAGATCGTCCCTGCGGGCTTGTGGCCCGCCCGTCCCGCGCTGCCGAAGCCGTGTTTTTCCAGGACGGTCAAGAGCTGATCGCGTCGTCTACCCATCTCGTCGCGGATGTGCGTGAAGAGCACGGGGGCGCGGCCCGCGCGTTGATCTTCCAGATCCTTCTCGAGCAAGCTGAGCAGTCGCGTTTGTCCGAGCACATTGGGGCTCGCGGTGTTGGCGCGGATGAGCTTGCGCACCACGCCGTCGGTCAGGCGCGAGCGGGCGCACACCACATAGCCTACCCGCGCGCCCGGCAGCAGGTATTCCTTCGACGCCGAGCCGACGCTGACCACGTGGCCGGGGGCGTAGGCGAGCAGCGTGGTCGGCGCCTGACCATCGTAGCGCAGGCGTGCGTACACCTCGTCGGCCACCAGCAACACGCCTGTCTCTTTGGCAAGGTCGCCGAGGGCTCGGGCCTCGTCTTCGCTCAGCACGGCGCCCGTCGGATTGCAGGGAAAATTGGCCACCAACACCGAGAGATTTTGCTCCACGATGGCCCTGCGAATGCCGTCTATGGCGAGGTTCCCATCGGCGTCGAAGAAGTCGACGATGACCGTCTCGCCGTCGGCGAGGTCGACGGCGTTCTGGTAGTTCTCCCAGTGACCGCGCGGCAAACCTACCTTCTTACCCTTCGAGAAACACCTGAGGACGATCGACAGGCCCTCGGCCGCGCCCGTGCAAATGGCCACGTTGGCAGCCGTCAGGCCCTCGGGTAGCTCGGGCAAGGCGCCTCCGCTCAGCCCGAACGACAGGTTGTACGTCGCAGCCACCGCCGCGCGCAGCGCATCGAGGCCCACCGGCGGGCCGTACAGGACCTCCAGCTCGGGCGCGACGCCCACGATCTGACCGATGTCCCCGCGCACCAGGTTGGGCATCTGGTCGGCCGCGGCCTTGGCGCGAAGGGCGATGGTTGGAATGGGCGTCTCGCGGTTGGCGACGCGGAGAATTTTCTCGGGGAGCAGCTCATCCAGGCGATCGAGGGGGGCCGTCGACATGGCTCCACCTTTCTCCAACGCTTGTCTCGATGCAACAGGCTTGTGCGCTGCTGCTTTCAATTGACGTCGCGGCGTATTTTGACTCGGATGGGCGCGAGGTAAAACCATGGCACAGGCAGAGCTCGTTATCGAAGACATCCGCGTTGGCACCGGCGCCGAGGCCAAGGCCGGGCAAAAGGTCAGTGTGCACTACGTCGGCACCTTGACCGACGGTAAGAAGTTCGACAGCTCCCGCGACCGGGGCAGGCCGTTCGAGTTTGGGCTCGGCGCAGGCCAGGTCATTCAGGGCTGGGATCAGGGCGTCGCCGGCATGAAAATCGGTGGTCTGCGCAAACTGACCATCCCTCCGCACCTGGGCTACGGCGCGCGCGGCGCCGGGGGCGTCATCCCCCCGAATGCCACGTTGGTGTTCGAGGTCGAGCTGCTCGGTCTGAAGTAGAAAGCGCGTGGCAGGGGCCGCTCAAGGCCCCTCCACCAGCGCAATTCCGCTGAGCCCGGTGGCTCCGATGGGGGCGGAGGCCGTCCACAGGCCGGTGCCCGCGTTGTAGCGGGCGTGCTGCGCGTTGCCCGCGCCGTCCACCCAAGCGGCCTCGGCGTCGGCGGTCACAAAGCCCTTGGCCAGACTGGGGGGCGTGGTCAACGTGGGGTTGTTGGCGCTGTCGAGCTTGGCAGGGGCGGACCAGGCACCGGTGTATTTGGACCAATACAGCTTGTCGTCAGTGCCCTGAAACGCCAAAAGTACGCTGCCACCAGGCAAGGCAACGAGGTTAGGCGCTTTGGCCGAGAGCGCGTTCGTGATGTTGGCGCCCAGCGACCAGCTACCCGCCGTGCGCGCCACGAATTGAAGCTGTTTTGTCGAGGTCAGCGCGTACACAATCAACAGCTCCGGGCCCGCCGTGGGAGCCACGATGGCGGGCGGAACCGTCTTTTCGATGTTGCCGCCGAGGTCTTGCTCGTGCGCGGCTTGCCAGGCGCCGGCCGTCCGCGTTTGGTCGAACAGATTGCCATTGTTGCCCGCGAAGGTCACGACCAGGTCGGTGCCGAGGGAAGTGGCCTGGGCCGCGCTCGGGCCAAAGCTCTCCGAGCCTACCGGACCTACCTTTTCCGCCTTCGGCGCCCAACTGACGCCGTCGAACGAGGCGCGGTAGTGGAAGAAATCCTGCCCATGGAAGAGCACCTCCACGGTGCCCCCGACGCTGGCCAGCGAGGGGGCTGCTTGGGAGAGGACGGTGGGACCAATCTGCGCGGGGGCGCTCCACGCGCCGTTTGTCAGCAGCGAATAGTGCAAGATGTCCTGGCTTGCGGCCGCGCTCGACGCGAACACCGCCACCGCCTGACCGGAAGGTAGGAGCGCGATTCCAGGTTTGCGGGTGGACTGACCTGTCAACGCGCTCACCGTCCAGTTGCCCGCAAACTGCGCCCCGCGCGTGACCGCCGCGCCCGCGCCGTAGGCCGCGAGCAGCGGGCAATAGACGCAGGCGCCACCGCAGTCCACGCCGAGCTCGTTACCGTTCTTCACGCCGTCGTCGCAGGCGGGCGCCTGGCAGGTGTTGCCTTCGCACACCAGGCTCGCGCATTGGCCGGGCTTCGTACACGCCACGCAGGTGCCGGCGCCGTCGCAGAATTTCGTGCCTTCACAACTGGTGTCGATGGCAAGGTCGGGGTTGGAAGGGACGCCCGCCGTGCACTCGTCGTCCGTGCATTCCAGATCGTCCACGGGCAGGTCCCGGTCATCGACCTCCTCCGTCGTCTGACCGCTGCCGTCACAAACAATGAGCTTGCAATCACCGGCAATTTGCCGAGAAATCGGCGTGCTTGGGTCGGCCGGCGCGCTGCCGCACACGCCGCCGTCGCAGGTTGGCACGAGACATTCGTTGTCGGGAGCTGGGCAGTCCGTTGCGTTGTTGCAACCGCCCCCCGCGCCGCCCATGCCGCCGCCGGACGACGTGCTCGTGGTGGTGGATGTGGAGGTGGAGGTGACCGCATCGCCGCCCCCCGCTCCGCCCTTCCCTTCGGCGTAGGTGGCGTCGTCGAGCGGACAGCCGGCGAGGGCCAAAAGGCCGCCGCACAAGGCACCTGCAACAAGCGCCCTCACAAGGCACCTGCCCACGTCAGGCCCGCGCTGTGAGGGCTTATCACAGGCACGATGGCCGTCGCAGAGGGCTCGTCGCTTTGGCCCCAAAAGCCGTAAGCTGCGAGCCCCAGGGCCGCGGCGCCCGCCGCGCTCATCCCCAAAAACAAGGCGAAATCCCGGTTTTTCCGCGCGTTGTCGGCGGCGGGATCGTAGCTCCCCTTGGGATCGCACAAGAGCTCTCTGCCGCAGTGGCTCACGAGGTTGTCCTCCGCGCTGCCTTGATCGATCTTGAAGTACACGCCACCGCCAATCAGCAACAGGCCTGCTCCCCCGGCGACGTAAGCCCAGGTCGGCGCGCTTTGCCCATCGTTCTGTGGGGGCGCCGTCGGCGCAGGTGGTGGAGAGGCCAGGGGCCCTGGAGCCGGCCGGGGAACCTCTTTCAGCTCAATGCTGAGGAAGCGACGCTCTCCCTCCGCGATGCGCAGGAGCATGCTGTGCTCGACGTACCCTGGCGCGCTTACCACCACGCGATGCTCACCCGGATCCAAAGGCATGTCTTCGCCCAAGGCGCCAGCCAAGAGGGGCAGCCCGTCGCGTGTCACCGCCAGGCCTTCAGGCGGATTGGGCACGGCGATACGCAATTGCGGAACCCGCGGCTCGAGGGCCGACAAGCCCTCTGTAATAACCTTCTGCAGGGCTTCCCGGCGTGAATCACTGGGTGTGTCGCGATTGACCTGGAGCGCCTGTTTGTAGGCTACTTGAGCCTCGGTCAGGCGCCCTTGCTTGTCCCGGCACATGGCAATGTTGATAAGCGTGGTGGCGGCAACATTGAGCGACAGGCTCGCCTCGAACTTCGCGCAGGCCTCGTCCCATTGGCCCTGATTCCACAGCTCGCGGCCGCTAAGATACAAGGCCTCCGCGGCGGCGGGGTCGCGCTTTGGCGGCTCTTGCGCGCCGGCGTTGCTGGCAAAAGCAAGAGAAAGCGCGAGGGTCAGTGCGCCAGGGGAGAGTGCCAAGCGGTCAATATTCATCGAGCGGATTGCTCCCCCGGGGCTTGTCGGGCTTGGAGGTCGAGGTGACTGCCGGGCCCAACGTCGTTGTGCTCAAAGGCTTTGCAGAGGCCGATGGAGCCTGTGCCGCGACAGGCGCTGAGGGTGAGGCGACCAGAGCTGCAACTGCCGTGTTGGGCGCGGAAGGCAGCGCAGGCGCCGCCGCCGCGGGCTTTGTCGCTGTGCTCTCAGCCGGAACCGCGGCGACCGTGGGCGGCGGAGGCTCGCGACCGGCTACCGCGTACAGCGCGACGACGATGGCGACGAGCCCCACGGCCATGCCGATGGCGAGCGGCAAACGGCTCTTCGGCGGGGCAGCCGAAGACGCAGGCACGTTGCTCACGGGCATCGGCGTCCCATGCGATTGCACGGTCGTAGGCGCCTCCGTCGCGTCCTCCGCGTCGCGCGCGGCGAGCGCCCCGCGGGGCTTGGCCTCCACCACCGTCGACGGCGCTTCCATCGACGTTTGCCGGCGCGCTGGGACTTCGGGCGCGATCGCGCGGGCCGCCACGAAGGTCATGGTGCTATCGGGCTGGGGCGCCGCCACCGAGAGCGCCTCAGCCAGCGCCAAACAAAGGCTCTTGGCGTCACCAAAGCGGTTTTTGGGCTCCAACGCCGTGGCCTTGGCGAACCAGGGATTGAAGGCGTCGGGCAGCTCCACCCCCGAGCTCTTCGCGCGCGCGCAGGCGGTCTCCTGCGGTCCTTTCATGACCGTCAACAGG
>CAYLJT010000177.1:0-11870 GCA_964383995.1 uncultured Polyangiaceae bacterium | reverse complement strand
CTCGGAAAGCTCGCGTACATGAGCCCCGAGCAGGCCTCCGACGAGGCCCTGGACGGGCGCAGCGATCTATTTTCGTTGGGCGTCGTCCTCTACGAAATGATCGCCGGGCAAAACCCGTTCACGGCCCCCACCGCCGCCGAAACGTTGCGTCGCGTGCGCGCCGCGGAGGCGCCGCCCATCGACCTTGTGCGCCCCGACGCCTCGAAGGGCCTCGTCGACATCGTGACGAAGCTCCTGGCCCGCTCGAAGGAAGACCGCTTCGCCGACGCGGGTCGCCTTCATGAGCAGTTGCTCGGCTACTTCTACGCCTCCGGAGATCGTTTCAGCGCAAACGATCTCGCCGACGCCTTGGCTCCGTTGCGCGAGTCGCGGGGCGTCTCCGAGATCGAGTCCGGTGTCATTTTCGACGACGAGCACACCGGGGCGAACGATCGAACGCCCGTCGAAATCCCGCAGGTCGCGAGCCAACGCGGCAGCTCGTGGCTCCCCACCGAGCGCCCCGACTCCGGCCAATTTGCGCGTGCCGAGGTCGCCGAGCGGCGCGAGGTCACGGCCCTCGTCGTCTGCTTCTTCGAGCACGGTGCCTCCGCGGGGCCCGCGGCCGAGCGCGCGGGCGAGGTCCTCGATCGCTACGGCGCCCACGTCCTCGAACAAGAAACCTCGCAAATCGTAGCCATTTTCGGGCTCGGCGACGCCGACGGACGGGACACCGAGGCGGCCGTGCGCGCGGCCCTCGTGATCGTTCGCGCGCGCACGGCCACCACCTCCATCTCCGCGGGCGTGCATGTCTCGCGCATCCTCGTCGACGCCCAAGGCGAGCCCCTGCGCGACGAGCACTTGGCGTCTCTCGTCGCGTCCACGCAGGCGCTCGCTCGCGCCACCGACGGCCGCGTCGCGGTCTCTTTGCTCGCGAGCCGCATCATCCGCACGAACTTCGCCACCGAAGAGCTCCCCGGCGCGGGTCGCACCGCGCCCGAGGGAGGCCGCATCATCAGCACCCTTCGGCCCCCCGAGTCCATTCATGGTCGCTTCGTGGGCCGGCACGGTGAACTGCGCCGCCTCGGCGAAATATTGGCCCGCGCGATGCGAAAACGCGCCCAGATCATCACCGTTCAGGGCGATCAGGGCATCGGCAAGACGCGCCTCCTCACGGAGATGGAGCGTCGTCTCTACAAGGGTCGCTACAACGTCGGCTTTTACATGGCGACCTGCCCGAAGAACGGCGCGGAGGTTCCGTGGAGCGGCCTAACGTCGATGCTGCAGGTGCTGTGCGGCGTGCAAGAAGGCGACGACGAGTCGCGCATCTTGGACGTCTTGCCGCGCCTTCGCGCCCTTGGGCTGCAAGAAGACGAGTCCGAGGCCGTGCTCGGCCAGCTCGGCGCGCGTCGTTCGTCGTCGAGCCCCGGGCCCGTGGCCACGAGCGGTACCCTGCGCGCCGCGTTCGCTCGCATGGTGCAGAGCCTGTGCGACGACAGGCTTCATTGCTTTGTCTGGGACGACGCCCAGTCGATCGACCAGGCCACGCTTGATGCGATCGTGGCCTCGGCGGGCAAAACGGGCAGCGCGCTGCGCGCCGTCCTGCTCTTCGCGACGCGCGCCGAAGCGCCAAAGTCGCTGCTCAAGCACCCGCAGCACCACGTGCTCACGGTCGGCGAGCTGTCCGACGCGGACAGCGCCAACCTGATCAGCACGCGCGTCGGTGCGCGCGTTCTGCCCCCGGAGCTGCTGGCGTTTTGTCGCGATAGAGCGGGAGGGCACCCGCTCTTCCTCGAAGAGCTGCTGAAGGAGCTCACCGACTCCGGCGCCATCAGCGTGATGAGCGGCGTGGTCCGCGCGCGCCTCGAAGGCACCAACGCGGTGCCGCGTTCGCTGCGTGCGCTGATCGCGGCGCGCGTGAGCCGCCTCGATCCCGACGAGCGCGCGGTGTTGCAAGCGGCGGCGATCATCGGTGATCCCGTGCCCACCGAGGTGCTCGCCGCGCTCGTGTCGACCACCGTCGCGCAGGTCGACCGCATGATCGCAGCCCTCGCGTCGAAGGACCTCATGCGCGTGATCGGCCCTGCGCTCGCGGGCTTTGCGTCGCCCATGCACGCCGAGATCGTCCTCGACGCCATGCGCCCCGAGGTACGCCGCGAGATCTCCGCGTCGGCCGCCACCGCCTACGTCGCCGTCGTCGGTGACAGCTCGAACGAGTACGCCGACCGCATCGCGCACCACCTTTACGAGAGCGGCGATCGCGATCTTGCGGCCACTTTCTACGCGCGCGCGGCGCTCCACCGCCTGCACGGCAGCCAGCTCGAATCGAGCATCATGATGCTCACTCGCGCCCTCGATCTTGCGGCCCTCGACACGCGCCCTCCGGAAGAAATTTCACGCTGGCTCGAGGCCCTCGCGGACGCCGTCTCGCGGGTCCGCAATGCGCCCGATCTGCCGGCGCTTTCGAGCCGCGCGATCGCAGCGCTCGACGCGCGCGGCGACCTCGAAGCGCGCGTGCGCGCCCGCGTCGACGCGGCCCGCGCCCTCGGCTCGATCAACCTCTTCGACGCCGCCTACGGCCGCCTCGAAGAGGCCTTCTCGCTCGCTGGCGACAGCGTCGTCCTGCGTCGTACGGCCCTCGTGACCGAGACCGAAATGGCCGTGCGCAGCGGCGATTTCGCGCGTGCGGCGCGGGCCGCCGACCTGCTCGAAGCGATGGGCACGGTGGACGACGTGCGCGCGATGCTCGCGATCGCCCAGGCCCGCGCGGCGATCGGCGACGGCGTTGCCGCCCTCGCGGCCATCGCGCAGGCCGAGGCGCTGAGCGATCCGAACGACCTCGTGGCTGCGAGCGCGCGCGAAAAACAGCGCGTTTTGGTCTACATTTTCATGCGCGATCCCCACCGCGCCGTGGAAGCTTCGGCGCGCGCGGTCGACGTCGCGCGCTCGGCGGGTCTGCGCTTCGAGACCGCGGCCGCCCTGCACAACCTCGGCGACGCATGCCGTCAAATCGGCGATTTCCCCCGCGCCTACGCCTGCCTCTCCGAGTCTCGCGAGGCCGCCGAGGCCGCCGGGCACGAGCGCCTCGTGGGCCTCAACCGCGCACACCTGGCTTACCTCGACGGTTTGGCGGGCAACGAGGCCGCCGAGTCCCACATCCGCGACTACATCCGGTTTGTCGAGTCCCGCGGGTTTTGGACGGACGCCCTCGAGGCCCGCCTGCTCGTCGCCAACCTCGTCGCTCACCGGGGGCGCACCGACGAGGCCCGCCGCGAGCTCGACGAGGCCGCGCGCATGGCCACCGAGTACGGCAACAACCTCATCGCCACCCAGGCGGCCGACGCCCTGCGAGAGCTCGGCGCGAACGCAAAAAGCAGCTAAATCGCCCCTCAAAACCAGCAAGCCCGGCGGTTTTTCGCAAAGCTTAAGGCCCCGGCGATCTACCCGACCTCCCCGCGCGTAAGACCGCAAGCGCCCCGTGGGCAACGTGGGCGTCCCTGTCGACCCCGATCGACGGACCTGGGTGCAACCGATGGTCGGAGCACCCCTTTCTTTTGCACGGAGGCACCATGAAGGAAGCCAGAGCGAGCACCATCTGGCATCGCGCCGGACCGGTGACGGCGGGCGGAATCGTCCTGTTCTTGGCCGCGGTAGCGCAAGGATGCACGGACGACTCGAACCCCGCGAGCACATCCACATCCGCAACCACATCGACGACATCCACGACGAGCACCACAAGCTCGTCGTCCGGCACGGGGGGCAGCGGCGGAGAAGGGGGCATGGGCCAGGGCGGCGGGGGAACTGGTCTACAGGCCGAAGCCTGCTCCACCGACGGTTCCTTCAGCTCCCCCTTCGACGCGACGCCGGACCCCGACGGCAACGTCTTCTATTTCAGCGCCGTGGATGTGGCCAGCGGCGACGCTGGCATCTTCGCGGGCTGCTCGTCCACCACCGCGATCCACGTGGGCGATCCCCTCGTCGCACCGCTCGGCATCGCGGTGGCCACCGACGGCGCGAAGCTGTGGGTGACTGACCCGGGCACCGAGGACGATAATGGTGCCCTCGGGGCGGTCTTCACCCTGGGCACCTCGCCCGGAGCGCCCTCTGTCGTGTCGGGCACCGAAGGCATGGTCCCCCGTGGTCTCGACGTCGTCGGCAGCGCCACGGGCGATATCGTCTACTTCACGGGTGTCGACCCCAGCGACGGACAGCCGGGTCTCTTCATGATCAAGGCCGGTGTCGTCTCGACCGTCGCGAAGGGTGCGCCCTTCGTCGACCCGAGCGGCGTCGTCGCAGCGAGCAACGGGACGCTTTATGTCTCGGACACGGACGGCTCGGGCAACCGCCTGGGCGCCATCGTGCAGGTCAGTAACGGGACGGCCACGTCGTTCGTGACGAACGTCGGTGTCGGCTATCCGGCTGGAATTTCGATCACGAAGGACGACTCCACCGTTCTTCTCTCGGGCATCGATCCGAGCACCAGCAAAGACGTGGTTTACCTCGTCGACGCGACGACCAAGGCAATCTCCACCTTCAACGACACGATTGGCGAAAACCTGGAGGCGGCGGGCCTGCACCGCGCGCACAACGTGGATGTCTATGCCTGGGCTGACCTCAGCGCGGGCTCTGCGGGCACTGTCTACAAGGTGTCGTTCAAGTGAACCGCCCATCGAACCAAGGAGGACCAACTACCATGAAGAAGCTTCATTCCTCGCTGGGCGCCACGCTTCTGGCGCTCGCGATTTCTACCGTTAGCAGCGCGGCGCTCGCATCGAGCCACCGCGAAGCGCCCGCCATCTCGCAAGATCCGGCCGCCGACAACACCGACCTCTACGCCTGGGTACAGGGCAGTAACCTCGTCATCCTGGCCAACTACATCCCCCTGGAAGAGCCCGCGGGCGGTCCGAACTTCCACTCGTTTTCGGACGACGTGCTCTACCAAATCAAGATCGCGCGCGGTGGTGCCGACCTGGATCCGGACTTGACCTACCAAATTCGGTTCAAGACCGCCCCCATCACTTACAACGATCCGAACGCCAGCCCGCCCATCAATGCGCCCGCTGGAGGCCTCGAGTTCTTCTCGCAGCTCACCGGTCAGACGCAGACCTACTCGGTCGTCAAGGTGACCGGTGGACAAGAGACCGTTCTGGTCAACAACGCCAAGGTCGCTCCGGCCAACATCGGCCCGCGCACGAACAGCATCGCCTACGGCATCCCCGCGGGTAAGACGTACGAGCAGTTCTTCGTCGACGATGCGGGCACCTCGTACATTGCCAGCCTCGGCGCCGGGGAAGGGCGCGTGTTCGCGGGCCCGCGCGACGACGGCTTCTATGTCGACCTCGGCGGCGTCTTCGACCTTGCCGGTCTGCGCAGCGTGCTCGGCGTGACGCCCATCGACAACGTGGCGGGCTACAACACCCACACGATTGCTCTGGAAATCCCCCTGACCGTCGCCAACGGCGGCGCGGTGTCCTCGGGCAGCCCCAACACGGCGCAGACGGTCGGTGTGTGGGCAACGGCGAGCCGGCGGCAAATCTCTGTGCTCCGTGTCGACGGCACCACCCAGACCCTCGGGCCCTGGCGCCAGGTCTCCCGTTTGGGCTTGCCGCTCATCAACGAGGCCGTCATTGGCCTTCAGGACAAGGACCGTTGGAACAGGCTGTCTCCCAAGGACGACCTTGCCAACTTCGCGGGCTACATCCTGAACCCCATCGTCGTGCGCGACGCCGAGGCGGTCGGGTTTTACGCCGCGGGAGGCCCCTTGGCGGGCTGCATTCCGGCCGGTGGCGGGATCGACACCCTCAAGGCCAATCGCCTCGACATCGTGGACGTCATCAACCTGAAGGACATTCCTTCGGCCGGCGCGCACTCGATTTCGACCATCGGCGACGTGTTGCGGGTCGACCTCGGCATCGCTTCGGGCTTCCCGAACGGTCGCGCGCTCGTGCCCGGCACCAACAAAGAGGGCGCGGATGTCACGGACGTCGAGCTGTCCCTCATCCTCTGTCAGCTCGCCGCGCCGGTCCCCGATGGCGTCAACTCGAACGACGCGACCTTCAAGGCCGGGTTCCCTTACCTTGCCACGCCGTGGGAAGGTTTCACGAACGGCCACGGTCAGCCTGCCCCCTGACACCCCTGGGTACGGCTTCCGTGGGAGGCCGTACCCGCTCCCACCCCCGATCTTCCCTTCTTACCTACCCGCGCTCCCCGGCCATCACCGCGTCGAAGAACCGCGCGAGCTGCGCGGCAACCGCGGCAAACACGGTGTTTCGCGGATACCTCCCGCCCACGTCGACCTCCCCCGCGGGGATGCCTGTCAAGAGCTCGATGCCGTCCTCGACGGTCTTGACCTCGTAGATCGAAAAGGCACCCTCCTCGATCGCCTTCAACACGTCTCCCCGCAGCATGAGCGCCGAACGGTTGCTGGCGGGGATGAGCACACCCTGCTTGCGTGTCAGCCCGCGGCTCTGACAGACATCGAAAAACGCCTCGATCTTCTCGTTGATCCCGCCGACGCTCTGGACGTTCCCCTTTTGATCGACGGCCCCCGTGACGGCAAGATCTTGCCTTATCGGGTAGCCGGAGAGCGCCGAGAGCAAGGCGTAGAGCTCGCTGGAAGAGGCGCTGTCGCCGTCGATCGCTTCGTAGGTTTGCTCGAAGACCAGGGACGCTCCGAAGGAGAGTGGCCTCGTGCGCGCGAAGCGCGCGGCCAGGTAGCCTGTCAAGGTCAGGACGCCTTTGCTGTGCAAAGGACCTGACATCTCCACCTCGCGCGCGATGTTCACCGGGCCGTCGAAGCCCGCGAAGGTGACGGCGGTCACGCGGCAAGGTCGACCGAACATCACGGGGCCGTCGTTGAGCACGGCGATGGCGTTGACCTGACCCACACGCTCTCCCGTCGTCTCGATGCGGATGGTGCCGTCGGCCAACAGCTCTTGCATCTCGTCGCGGTAATGGCTGCTGCGGCGCTCGGCCGAGGCGAGCGCGAAGAGCACGTCGTCGCCGGACACCAGGCCGCGACCTTCCTTCCGCGCGCGGTAACCCGCCTCGGTGGCCACCTCGGCGATCACCCCAAGGCGCGCGGTGACCTTCTTCTGGCTCTCGATCAGCCGCCCGCCGTGAAACAAAAGCTCCACCACCGCCTCTTTCGAGAAGTGCGGGGTCACCCCCGTGCGCGCGATGCCTGACAGGAAGGATGGGTAGATGGTGATGGCTTGAGCGAGCGGAATGGTAAGATCGAAGCGCGCGAGCACCTTGAACAGTTGACCGAACTCGGGGTCGGCATCGTAGAGCTCGTGGTACTGGTGTGGAGAGGCCACCAGGACCACCTTGAGATCGAGCGGCGTGGGCGGGAAAAACAGCTCTTCGGCTGTGCCTCGGTAGTAAGATGGGTTGTGGTCGGGCACCAGAAACCGCCCGGACAACAGGCAAGCTTTCAGTTGCTCGTACAGCGCCTCGTTGCGCATCAAGGGCCCGGCCGGCAAGATCAGAAAGCCACCGTTGGCCTGGTGCAAGGCGCCCGCGACGGCGAAGCCTGGCTCCGGTGGAAACTCGCTGTCGGGGGGCGAATGACTGCGACCAAACAGCGCTCCCAGGGTCGGAAAAGGCACCTCCACCACGGGCGCGCCCGAGCCCGGCTCGTGCTCGGTCAGCAGCGTCGGAACCACGATTCCGCGCGACAACATCGGTGCCTCGTCGCCCCGCGGCTCGTCGACGATGAGCCGCAGCTCGCGGTTCACGACCGACTCCAGATCGCCCAAGAAGCGCACGATGTCGGGTCGACCCTCGAAACGCCCCAAAAATGGCTGAAAACAGCCGCGAACGGCGTCGTCGAGGAGCTGCTTCACGGTGCCGCGCATCTCCACATCCGCTTCGTCTTGCACGGTGGCAAGGCGCGTCTCGAAGTCCTCGACCAGGGCGGTTATTTCGCGCAATCCCTCGGTGCTCGGGCCGGAGGGCGCGTCTTCCATCGGCACCACCTGCATCTCGCTCTCCGAGCGGGAGACCTCGTAGCCGAGCTCGGTGGCGGCGGCCTTCAGCTCCCGCTCCAACACCGCCTCTTCCTGCGTCACGCGCCTGCGGATCTTGACACGTACCTGCTTGTAGCGCTCGCCCTCCGTCACGCCCCTCAAGGCATCTACCAACTTGGAGTGCAGATCTTCCATGGCAGTCGCGAAGGGCTTTCCTTCGCCGGCTGGCAAGGTGAGCACGGTGGGCTCACTGGGCCTCTCTAGGTTGGGCAGCAAGAGCAGATCGTCGGGCGTCGGCCTCGTCTTGGCGAGCCTCTCGGCTACCCGCCGCGCGGAGAACGTGCGCCCGGTGCCGGCGGAGCCCACCACCACCACGTGAAAGCGCGACTTTCGCACGTCCAGGCCGAACTCCATGGCGGACAGTGCGCGATCTTGCGAGGCAATGCCGTCGAGCGGGGCGACCTCCTCGGTGGAGGCAAAGCCGAGCAGCGAAAAATCCAGGACACTGCGGGTTTCTTCCGCGGGGACGAGGCGCACGGGCATGGCGCGGCACCATACACCCCGTCGCGGGGTTGATCGTGGTTGTCGTACGGGGGTCGCTCGGGCAGGTTCGCGGCCCGTGGACGAAGAACGCTCCGACCTGCATTTGTCGCTGGTGACCGCAAAGGACGCTGCGCCAGAGCGCTGGATGCTGTTTTTGCACGGCATTTTTGGCTCCGGCGGCAACTTTCGCTCGGTCGCCAAGGCGCTGTGCGACGCGCGACCCTCCTGGGGGGTCGCCCTCGTCGACCTGCGGGGTCACGGCCTCTCGCTCCACGCGCCACCGCCCAACACCATCGTTGCCGCGGCCAAAGACGTGCTGGCCATCGAGACCAAAGTGCCGGGCGCGGTGCGTGCCATCGCGGGGCATTCGTTTGGGGGCAAAGTAGCCCTCTCGTACCTCGACCTAAAGGCAGAAGAGCCCCTCGAACACGCCTTCATCCTCGATTCGACGCCGAGCGCGAAGCAGACGACTCCGTCGGCCGAGGACTCGATCCGCATCCTCAACCTGCTCGAAGCCATGCCGCGCATCTTTCCGACGCGCAGCGACTTTGTGGAGCGCGTGGTCGCCGAGGGCCACACCGGTCGCATCGCCGACTGGCTCGCCATGAACGTCCGCCGCGAGGGCGAGGCCTTCCAGCTCCGCAACGACCTCTCGGTGATCCGCGCGTTGCTCACCGACTATTTCATGACCGACGCCTGGGGCACGATCGAAGCGCGCCGTGGCGCGAAGCAAATCCATGTGGTCGTCGGCGGGCGCTCGACGCTCGTGTCCTCGGCGGATCGCGCGCGGCTCGGGGCCCTCGCGAGGTCCGTGCGCGGCGTGCACCTGCACGTGCTCGAAGACGCGGGCCACTGGCTCCACGCCGACGATCCGGAGGGCGTCGTGGCGCTCCTCTCGGCGTCGCTGGACGAGCCGCAGTCGGCCCCGAATTCGGCGCCAAAATCAGCGATGGATGCGTTCGAGGGGCCGGAGTAGGCGAGCAGCATGCGAATCGTTTCCTGGAACGTGAACTCCATCCGTGCGCGGCTCGAGCACCTCACCGAGTATGTGCGCAAGGCCCAGCCGGACGTTTTGTGCGTGCAGGAGACCAAGGTCGAAGATGGGCAATTTCCCGAGGATTTGATCGGGGATTTGGGCTACCGCGTGATCTTCACGGGGCAGAAAACCTATAACGGCGTGGCCATCCTCACGCGCATGCAGCTCGGCGTGGACGACGTTCAGAAGAACCTCGACAGCGACGGCGAAGACGCGCAACGCCGCATGATCGCCTGCACCGTCGACGGCATCCGGGTGGTGAACGTGTACGTGCCCAACGGCCAATCGGTGGGCACGCCGGCCTTCAGCTACAAGCTCGATTTTCTGCGTCGCCTGCGCGAAGAGCTGGCCTCGAAGCACACGCCCGCGTCGGAGCTCGTGGTGTGCGGCGACTTCAACGTCGCGCCCGAGCCGATCGACGTGCACGATCCCAAAAAGTGGGAGGGCAAAGTGCTCTTTCACCCCGATGAGCGCGCCGCTGTCGGGCGCCTGTTGGAGTGGGGCATGCGCGACAGCTTCCGCGCTAAGCACGCGGGCGAGGCGGGACAATTTTCGTGGTGGGACTACCGCGCGGGGGGCTACCGCAGAAACCAAGGGCTGCGCATCGATCTGATGTTGGTGTCCGAGGGGCTCGCGCCGCGCGTGGCCGACGCCTGGATCGACAGGTGGCCGCGCGAGCTCGAGCGCCCGAGCGACCACGCGCCCATCGGCGTGGAAATTATTTGAGCACCAACGAATTAGACCTTGCTCGGTGGCGGCACGGTCTTCGCGCGATGGAGCAGGTAGCGGTCGGCGTCGACCCCTTCGCGAAACGAGCGAGCCTCGTCGTGCTCTAGATCGACGTAGAGGAAGTCGGCCTCGTAGGCGATGTGCTGCAAGAGCGTCTTGGCGATGCGACGGAGGGCTGCGCCGAGCGCGACGCGGTCGAGGGCTGGCGCTTGGCACAGCTCGCGGAGCTCCCGCCGCATGCGCCGCAGCTCCTTGTGCTGTTCCAGCGCTTGCGTCACTTCGAGCGCCAAATCGCGCTCCACGAGGTGAGGAAACAGGTCGCTCTCTTCGTGGTGGAAGTGGGTCTCCAGGTCCTCCGTGAGGTAGCTCAAGAACGCCTTGATTTCGGCCTCCAAGAGGGGACCCTCCACCTCCGATTCGCTGAGCCCCAGCACCCGCTCGGCGAGCTTCTTGGCGCGGGTTTCTTCGTGGAGCACTCGCGATAATTCCCTGCGGCTCATGCCCGAACCGGCTGCACGAAGCGGGCCCGCGAGCTATCTCCACGGGGTCCGCGCGGGCTCCTCGCGCTCGTCGCAGAGCGTGCGGGTGTACGCATGGGTTGCGCTTCGAAGCGCTCGCGCGTCTCCTGGTCTCGCTCGTCGGACGCGCGCGGAACGCGTCTTGCGAGCTCATGAGGAAGAGCGCGTGACGACCCCCGACAAAGTATCCACCGCGTCCATCGAGGCGGCCGTAAGGCGCGTGGACGCCGACTTCCAATCGCTCACGGCGGTGTCGCCCTTGGCGGCCGATCGCGCCGCGACCGAGCTGAAGCAAGTGGGCTACGGCGAGCCCGTGCTCGTGCGTTACCGCGCGGCAAACCAGGACAAGCGCCTGGTATTTCGCACCATGGCGCCCAACTGGTTCGGCCACGATCGCAGGGCCGATAGGGCCGCCCTCGCCATCACTTCGGCGGACACCTACGACCTTCTTCCTCGGCACGTTCGCATCCTCGACGTCGGCGCGATCCACGCCGACGGGCATCTGTCGACCATCCGCGACGCCGGCGAGTTCTACCTGCTCACGAGCTACGTCGAGGGCGAGCTCTATGCGCGGGATCTGCGTCGCGTCGAAGAGAACCGCGTCGCGACGCCCCTCGATATCACCCGCGTGGTGGCCCTCGCGACCTACCTCGTCGAGCTCCATTCGCTGACCTTCGAGGGACCGCACCAGCTCTACGACCGCGCGCTGCGCGATCTGATCGGCAGCGGCGAAGGCATCTTCGGCATCACCGACAGCTACCCCGTGGGCGGCCCCGTCTCGCGCGTGCGCCTCGAGGCCATCGAAGAGCGCTGCGTTGCGTGGCGCTGGCGCTTGAAGCCGAAGGCCCATCGGCTGTCTCGGACGCACGGCGACTTTCACCCGTACAACGTGCTGTTCCGCGAAGGCGTGGACTTCTCCGTGCTCGACGCGAGCCGCGGTTCGGTGGGCGACGGCGCCGACGACGTGGCCGCGATGGCCATCAACTTCGTGTTCGGCGGCGTGGTCTATCCGGGCTCGTGGAACGAAGGCGTGGGCGTGTTGTGGGAGGCCTTTTGGAACACCTACTTGGCCGCCATGGGCAACGAGGTGCTCGACGT
>CAYLJT010000176.1:0-11897 GCA_964383995.1 uncultured Polyangiaceae bacterium | reverse complement strand
CCTTGATCATGCACTTGTCGATGGTGGCGCCGGTGCCCGACGCGCACTTGTCGTTCATCGAAGGCAGCGCGGTTTTGTCCCCCGTGCGCTCGTCCTTGTTGAACATGATGATTTTGGCGTCTTGGCCCCCGAGCTCGATGACGCTGCCCACGTCGGGGTGGAGGTTTTCGACGGCGAGCGTGACCGCGTTGACCTCTTGCACGAACTTGGCGCCGATCGTGGGGCAGAGCGGCGCAGCCCCCGAGCCCGTCATGAACACGCGCCACGAGTCCCGCGGCGATTCCGGGAAATCTTGTTCGATGCGCTCGAGCAGCTCGAGCACCTTTTCGGGCTGCTTGGTGTGGTGGCGCTGGTAGTCGCTCCAGAGAATTTCGAGGCTCTCGGGGTCGAGCACCACGGCCTTTACCGTGGTCGACCCTACGTCCACGCCCAAAACGACTGGTTTTCGCACGTGCGCGCCCATGTCTTCGCTCCTCGTTCCCCGGCTTCGGGGCGACTGACTCGCCAGTCAGTCGCCGTTGTATCGGGTCCCGGGTCCCGTGGCAACTCTCCGCGGGACCTTTTTCATCCCCCACCAGGCCGGGCATTCGGGGCGTTTCGTAGCTGCAGAATCGGCGCATGCGGAGGGCCCTCCATCCGTGGTACAGGCGTTCCCATGGAAAAGCGCGCCCCCATGGACAAGAGCGAGCGCCGACAGGCCTTGCTCCGCGCGGCGCGCGACGTGTTCGCCACCAAGGGTTTTCACGACGCGAAGGTCGACGACATCACCGCCGCCGCCAGCGTCGCCAAGGGCACGTTTTACCTTTATTTCACCGACAAACGCAGCGTCTTCGAGGAGCTCGTCGACGGCCTGTTCGTGAAGCTCGGCGGCGCCATTTTGCACGTCGATACGCGCGAAGACGTGGACGTGCAGGTCAAGCACAACATCCGCGCGATCATCGCGGTTTTGCTGGATGACCCGACGCTCACCCGCATCTTGTTGTCCTACGCCGTGGGCCTAGACCCTTCGTTCGTCGAGAAAATCGAGGCCTTTTACGCCACGGTCAAGCTCATGCTGCACGAGAGCCTGCTCGAGGGGCAGCGGCTAGGCATCGTGGCCGAGGGCGACACCAAGATGTACGCGTCGTTCACCATTGGTGCCCTCAAAGAGCTGTTGGTGGAGGCCGTAAAGCAGAGCGACACGCCCCGCGAAGAGCTGGTCAACGGCATCTTTCGCCTGCTGCAAGGGGGCTATTTGCGCGGGCCCAACCAGGCGAGCGACGCCAGCGCTCCCCGCCGTCTGCGACCCGGCCCCTCCCTCCGTCGCGGGACCGCTCGTCCTACAAACAAGGGTTGACTCACGGGTCAGTCCGCGGCGCCCGCCGCCGCGCGATCGATGCGAGCCTTGGCCAAGGCATCTTCCAAGGCCCGCACCTTGGCGTGCCCGGGGGACAGATCGCGCGCGATACGCAGGTGCTTTTCGGCCTCGTCGAGCTGACCCACGTCGAGCAGAAGGGCCGCCAGGTTGGTCTGTGCGCGGAGCGAGCCCGGGTTGCGACGAACCGCCTTTTCGTAAGCCGCCTGCGCCTCGGGCAGACGACCAAGAGTCACGAGCGTGTTGCCCAAGGCCACCTGCGTGGCGACCGAAGGCAAGAGCGCCTCGGAGCGACGCAGGGCTTCCAACGCCCCCTCTGGATCCCCCGCTTCGAGCCGCGCCTCCCCCAGCCCAAAGGCCACCTGCCCATTGCGAGGCGCGAGACGAGAGGCCTTGGCGAAGGTGCCCAGTTGTTGCTCCGGCGGCGCGTCCTGCGCGCGCGCTACGAGGTGCTCCGCCCACCAGTCGGAGGCCGATTCGCGCAGCAACAGGGCCGCCCAAGCGAGGAGAACGAGCACGCCGACGCGTGATGTTGTCCGAGACAATGTCAAGCTGCGCGGCGCGTCGGGCAGGCAGAGAAGGAGCAATAGGGCACAGGCAGGCTGGTGAAGCGGGCTGTCGCCGAGCATGGTCACCATTGCGGAGACCAGGCACGCGAGGCGCCCTGAATCACCGCTTTGCCAGGCCGCGCGCAGGGCGAGGGCCAGGGCAGAGAGCAACAGCAACAGACCGAGGGGCCCTGTCTCACAGAGCACCTCGACGAAGTCGCCGTGGGCCGTGGTGACGTTGACGAAGGTGGAAGCCGCAAGGTCCGGTGAAAGAGCGGCGAGGCGTGTCCCCTGGGCGTCCAGGTAAGCCCCGCCAAATCCACCGAGCCCGGTGCCCAAGGGAAGAGCGGTCTTCGCCGCGGAGAGCGTGGTCTCTGCGATCCAGACCCGACCCTCGAAAGACTCCGCCGCCGGGTTGTCGGAGGAGAAGGTAAGGTTTGCGTCCAACGCCGTGGTTAACGCCGCGCCCGCGAGAGCGAGGAGCATAAAAGCAAAGGCCGCGCGCTGCGTGCGCGGTGCCAAGCGGAAGGCCAAAACGCCAAAAGCCACGAGCGCCGCGAGCCAAGCGACGCGCGAGTGCGCCAGAAACAAGGCACCGACCTGGAGCCCCGAGCTCAGCGCCACGAGCGTGCGAAGGAGGCGACCCGGGAGCGTGGCAAGGTGGTTGAGGGACAAAGGTAAGGTCAGCGCCAGCAGCAGTCCAAGCCAATCCGGGTTGCCTTGCCCCGCGTGGAGCTCGAAGCCTCGTGCACCGAAGATGAAGCTGCCGATGCACCAGAGAGACGCGCCCGTGCCGACAAAGAGCGCCGTGTTGTTGCGAATGACCTGGACGTCAATCTGGCCCCCTTGCAGGTCAACCATCAACCCAAAGGCGGCAACGTAGACCGAGAAGGTAAGGTAGCCGGGGTTAGCCGACCAGGACAGCGAGAGACCCGAGAAGAGCAACCACGCGCTCAGCGTCAAGAGCGCAGGGGACAGCGCGAGAGACGTAGACGCCTTGGCAAGCAAGCGTGCCGCGGAGCGGGCGAGGAGCGCGAGGGCGAGCACAAGGAGCAAGGTGCGCTTGCCGGCGGCGGCGGGGGCGAAGGGGTCGTAGACCAACGCAGCCGCGCTCAAGGCCAAGGGAAGGGCCTGGACAAGCGTGGGGCGGGGGAGGGTGGTCAAGGGCGGGTGGGTGGGGAAGGGGGTGGGCCAGCTTTAGCGTTTCGGGCCCTCGTGCGATAGGGGTGATCCGAACCCCAGCGAGCGGGCGAGCACCGTAGCCTCTTCCGCGAGGCGCGTGTCCGAGACACAGAGTCTCACGTCGAGGTCGGCTCTGCTAACCTCGGTGGCCTGGAGCATGGCGGCCAGCGCCACCAGCGGGGGAAGGCGCCATCCGCCCTGAAGAATGGGTGTCGCGACGACCGGGCTCTTTCGAAGGCCGCACAGGCGGAGCGCCGCGGAGAAGCTCTGTCGGGCCACGGCGCGCCGCGCCGACTCGTCCAGTGAATGAAGGTGGTGGAGCGTGCTCGCCAAGATGACGAGCGGAAACGGGGGGCCATCGAGCTCGACGGCGACGGCTTCGCCAAGGGGAACGGGAAAGTCCACCTGGCCCTCGATGCAGTCAAGCAAGTCCACCTCGGGAAACCGACGGAGGAACTGTCGTGCGATGTTGCCAAGCGTGCGTTCGAGGTCGCCCGCGGGTCGGAACGTCCCATCGAACGTCAGTATCAACGCGTCGGCCGGGTTGGACAGCACGTCGGCGTGGTGAACGGTCAGCATGGTGCTCCGCAGGTGGTGCAGCAGGGTAGCCGCGTGCTCCGGCGAACGGTTCCCTGGTCGATGTCAACCAACAGGGGTTCGACTTTCTCGGTTACCACTTCCAAGGGTTCGGAGGGAGGGGGGCCGGAACTAGACACGGGTCCCCCTACCCCTAGGCTCGTTATGCCGATGCGTCCGTCTTTGCATTGCGCCACCCACGTTTCTCTATTTGTCTTACATCGTCGGCACTGACCAGCGTGTTCAAATAGCGAGACAGTGCAGGTAACTCCATATCTTCGAGCGCACCTTCGTACGGTGACACATAGATCGCGTTTCCATAGCTGCGCTCGACCTTCTCGGGGCTGTCGTCCACGACCAATACATGCCGAAGATCGAAACCGTGGCGCCTGACTTTCTTGAGATCCTTGAGGTATGTCACTCTGCCCTGCCGGGTCGAGTCGACACGTGGCGTGCACCTCTTGCGCCCCCATGCAAAGGCGAGCTCTATGCTGGAGGGGATTATTCGAGGAATTGCCTCGCCTAGGTAATCTTCCGTTGCTGATGACCAAATGCCCAAGCGAAAGAGCGACGCCGCGTGCCTCACAAAATCGTCAAGATAAGGGCGACGATATGCTGGCATCCTGTGCACGTAAAAATCCGGCGGACGCGCAAGTGGAGCCAGAGCGACGTAAATAAGGGTCTCGTCGACGTCCAGGATCAGAAGCGGTTTAGTCGTGGACATGCATCCTCATGGCGCCGCCTTCATCCCAGACTTCGACTAAACGAGCGAGTGCACTGCTCTGCCGGCGGCGGAGCACCGGAGGAAGTCGAAGGCCGTGGCCTCGTTGCGCACCTTGACGTGCCGCGTGATCCGCAAGCTGTGGGTCTCGAAGGGGTCCAGGTAGCTGACTGCACCGTTGGGCGTTCTGGTTGGGGCGAAGAACACCGAGGCTCCCTATCCGCTGTCCGAAATGCGGGACGGGGACGCTGCGTCATGGAAGGCAACTGGCGCCGGAGGAGTGGGCGTTGTTCCTGGCCCGACCCGTCGCCGATTCGGAGGAGCGGGCGCGAGCTCCACCTCCACTGGCACGGGCTTAAGTCATGAGGAATCACGACTTCTGCCCTCGCAGGGTTCGAAAGAGCGCCTCGCCGCCCGCATTCGCGAGCTGACGCCGAGAAATTGGGGCAACAGTCTCGACCGTTGCATCCAGCGTATCAACGTCTATCTCGTAGGATCGTAGGATGGTTGGGTTTCTTCGGGGTCTGCACCGCGGTCCAAACCGTGCTCCACGAGGCCGATGCGCACATCCGACGGCGGTTGCGCGCGCTTCAGTTGAAACACTGGAAACGCAAGAAGACCATCGTTCACAGGCTCATCAAGCTGGGTGTCCGAGCCAAAACCGCATGGCGCTACATCTGCGAGGGAAGACATTCCCTCTGGAGACTGAGCCATTGCCCGGCGGTTCATCGAGGCCTCGACAAGGCGTACTTCGCCAAGAAGGGCCTCGTATCGCTGGAGCAGATGTGGAAGGAGCGGTCCCAGCAAACGCATCGCCCCGGTGCAGCTTCGGCTGGCACTTGGATAGCGCGAGGTCGTATCCCGGCCGGCACTGGGGGTCAAAACCCGGTGTCCCGACGAGCCGTATGTGAACAGCACAAGTCCGGTTCTGTGAGAGGCGGCCCGGGCAACCGGGGTGCCTACTCGGTGCTGCAGCCGCTTGTTCGGTCGCCTGCTTTCCCGGGTGTGGCGGGAGCCGTGTACACCGTAGGGCCTCGTCCGGGTGGGCCACCGCCGTCGCCCAATGCGCCGCGGAAACGGGGACTGGGGCAGAACTGGGGACCGGAGTGCACGTTCGCCTGGGTCGCTCGGGATGTCACGAGCCATTTTCGCGCTCCAGGCGTGAACTGGTGGACAAGTAGACCTGATAAAGTCAGAATAGGTCATGGCGCAGGTAACAATCTCGGAGCTCAAGAGCCACCTTTCCGAACATCTGAGGCGGGCTGAGGCTGGCGAGGTCATCGAAGTGCTGGACCGCGCGCGCCCCATCGCGAGGGTGGTGCCGTTGGGCGGTGACGAATCGGCACTGGAGGTGGTTCCATCAGAGCAGTCGTTCGCGTCCGTTCGTGCGATTCGACTGCCAGCCGTCGCCCTATCGATGAGCTCGCTGGATGCCCTGCGTGAGGAGCGGGGATTGCGGTGAAGGCGTACCTCGACTCCTCGGTGCTTTTGCGCGTTGTTCTCGGCGAAACAAAGCGGCTTTCCGAGTGGTCGCGAATCACGGTGGCCGCGACAAGTGAGATCGCTCGGGTCGAGTGCTTGCGAGCACTTGACCGATTACGACTGGCTGGCAGCATGAACGACCGGGAGCTGGCTCGTCGGCGGGCGACAATGCTGCAGCTGCTTCGTGGCGTGGACGCGATCAGGCTCAATCGAGCGGTCCTTGAGCGCGCGAGTGAGGCGTTCCCGACGCAGGTCAGAACGCTCGACGCTTTACATCTTGCGAGCGCACTCCTATTGAGTGCTCGAGTTCCCGCGCTTCGGTTCGCAACCCATGACGACGAACTCGCTACCGCAGCGACCGCGGTAGGGCTCCATGTGATTGGCGCCGAGACTTCGAGCGGAGCTTGACCGTTCGACCCGGCCGACCGATCCAGCATCTTGATGGAAGGATCGTTCCCGAGCGGACTGGAGCGCGCGGACGATAATCTCAGAGACGGGGATGCCCTCCCCTGCGCCAAGACACAGTCCCGCCGTAGTAGGAGTGTGCAGCTGGGCCGCATCCGAGGGTAGCTACTCCCCGCCACCACAATTGGGCTCACGGTCAACCGAACGTCTCGCGGGTCAGCCGCGAGCGCCAAAGGAAGCCCGCGGAGCGGGCGCCCGAAAGAAGTCATAGGTGCGTGACCGTTTCGAACGAAAGTGAAGCGCCGTGAGGCGAGCACGGTGGGTGAGCCGGAAGGCAGCGGCAAAGCCCAGTTTCCGCATGAACCGTAGCGCGTATGGGCGACGGGATGGTCACGAAGTTCATGGTTCTTACCCGATGAGATCTGCTGGGCTCCCCGCGCAAGTGGGGTAGCTCGTAGGACGAAAGGACGAAGGGCGATGGCCCAGCAGAAGTCAGAGCGTCGCATAGTACCCCAAACCCGGCGAAAGTCGGGCCCGACCACGGCGGCACCGGCGAAGCCGTGGCGAGGGAAGGCGACGCCGGTCAAGCAACAGACGTTGCGGCTCCAATTGACTTTCGAGACAGCAGAAGCTCCGCGGGCGAAAGCCCAACGAGACCACGGCGAGCTGGTTGCAGGCATACCTGCCTCTGGGCCGCTCGTGGCGCCGAAGTCGAAGAGCAAAGCGGGACGGTAACGTCGGCGATGATGGGAAGAATCTGCGAGCGACTCGATATTGCGTTCCGCCACGTGGCGGCAAATCGGGGAGCGCCGGGCCCAGACCGACAGAGCATCGAGGAGGTGCGCGAGCACCTGCCCGAAGTCTTGTCGTTGCTCACGGAAGCGCTGCTCTCGGGGTCGTATCGGCCGGGTGATATCCGGCGGGTATGGATTCCGAAGGCGGGCGGAGGTGAGCGTGGACTCGGCATCCGCAACGCGTGGTCCAGGAGGCGGTGCGGCTGGTTCTGGACTCGGCGCCCGGTGTTGAACTGTTGCCGGAACGGAGGGCTGGGTTTGTCGATACAGCGTGGCGCGGCTGAGTCCAAGAGCGCCGCACGCTGCTGAGATGGAGACCAGCGGATCCGCCAAGTCTTCCACGAGGTCCATCAGGTCAACCCTTCGCTGGTGGGTAGAGCGAGACCCAGAAGCTCGTGCGCCTTTTCTTGGAGGTCAATCAGCACCGCAGCGACATGGGCCTTCCGCTCGAGCTCCGCGATGCGTTTGGCCTGCGCAGCGATCAGCACGTCCTTGGCATCTCGTTTTGACTTGCGCCCCGGCTTGGACGCCACAAGACCGTGTTCGCCGCGAGTGTCGAGCTGGAGACGCCAGGCAGAAAGCTTGGAGCCGTAGATACCCTCTTTGCGCAAAAGCCCTTCCAGGGCCCCGCGCACCCCAGTGGCAAGGCACGCTTCGGCAGCGCGGACGATGCGTAGCTTTTCGCCAGCCGGAAAGGACCTCCGAGCCCGAGGGGAGACCGTTTCGACGGCCGCACCGCTCATGCTGCGTGCGCGCTCGTCAGCGTCGGTTTGAGGAGAGCTTTCGCTAGGAAGGAGTTGAGAGGGTTTCGGCACGATCGTGGATCCATTCTACGCCCATCGGTACATAGATTTCGGAAAAGCGTTGTCTCAAAAGTTATTGGCACAGAGGGGTGCAGCTTCGGCTGGCACTTGGATAGCGCGAGGTCGTATCCCGGCCGGCACTGGGGATCAAAACCCGGTGTCCGACGAGCCGGATGTGAACAGCACAAGTCCGGTTCTGTGAGAGGCGCCCCGGGCGACCGGGGCGCCTACTCGGTGCAGCAGGTCCTTGTTGGGCGGCGCCGCGCGCAAGGCGTGCCTTCATGATCGGAACACTTCCGATAGTGGAATATCAATCGGAACGTCGAAGTTGTGACCTCGCCTCGGCTTGATGCGCACCACACCAGCTCGAATGGAAAGCGCCCCGACCGAGGAGTGTAGTTCGTCGTAGTTGGCAAATTCAAAAATCGCCTTCCCGCCGGTTGCGCCCGAACGCTTGTCGGTGACGCGTAGAAACGCGATGTACGCACGCGGCGGTCGGATCGGCCCCAGAGAACCCGATCGTAAGGGGGCGAGTCTGTGCGAAACCTCCAGTCGGTACGATCCGGTCTCGTGTACAACGGCGCTCACCTCAAGGTCGCGACCCGATTCGGCCAGTTCGCGGCGCACCCGGTCGATCAGACCGTGTTGCCCCAGGCCGCCGTCACCATCGTCGATGGCGTGAAGTGTACGACAGGTGCAGTCCGCAAGGAGCGCGTCTCGCTCCGCCGGTGCCAGTCCCGCGGGCTCTGCGGGATCCAGATTGTACGCAACGCTCCGTGCGAATGAAGCCGGCCCCGTCCCAAGGGGCGTGAGCGCAACCTGATGGGCCGGCGCGACTGGCTGAAGGCAGATGTAGACGTGGTCAGACTTGCCAAGCATGAAGCCAAGTTCTCGCAACCGACGCCCGATTCGGTCTCCGACCCAGGTGCTCCATTTCAAGGAACCATAGATCGCGGACCCGAGGTGATCATGCGACGCACCCTCGTAGTATCTGATATCGATGATCCGTCCGTCGCGCGGCATCTGCTTCCTCCGATCAGCTACGCTCCGTCTTCACTCGCCCCGCCCGCCCAACGACTGACGCTGAGCCGCCGGCCCGGCGGCGAGGTCCCGCCGAAGCGGGAGGGGGCCGCCGCGGGGGGTGCTCGAAATCGGGGACGACCCCGCGGCGGCCCCGGGCTTCGGTCTTGGACGAGGCCGACGGAGCACCCCGACGGGGGCCGGACAGCTCCAGCGGCGGGTTCGGCGGCTCTTGGTGAAAGCGCGAAATCTGCCCGGAAATGTGCCTCCGGATCTTGAGGTCGGCCCCAGGGCGCGAGTTCGGCGTCCCGACGATATCGGAGAAGCAAGTGGACCAGATGTTGCCGTGCCGCCGTGCGCCTCCCTTCCGCGCCCCTGCGGTGTTACCACGTTCGACGACGGTCGCGGCTCTGGGAAAGGCAAGTCGTGACTTCTCAACGCGTTGTTCAGGCTTCTTCTTCATCGGGGACGACCTCCTTTCGAGAACGGCGGCTCCCGGCCGCCGGACAACCTCATTCTGAGGCGTCCCCGATACTTTGCTACCGCTGACTTGTTCGCCCGGGCCCCGCCAGCGCGTGATGCGCCAGGCGGGTCCGCACACGATTGGTGGATTGGGTTCACTGACCCTTGCACGGGGGACCCTGTCGTGGGGTTGCCAGGCGACCAATGGTCCAGAGAGTTGAAAGCAATGCAGGCAGCCTGTCACCTGAGCTATCGACGCCTGCCGTCATCCAAGGCATTGCCTGGCGCGGATCCGCGCGGCCTGAATTTGGCCCGGGAGCGGGACTTCGCCACCTCGCGAAGACGGCACCGAACAAAGCGGCCAGTTCAAGTTGTCCCCGAGGGCGCATTTTTGAGTGAACCGACAGAATTCATTGCCATGATCATCTGGTCCAGATTCCCACGTGTCAGTAGTCCAGCTTCATCGGTAAGCGGCTTGCGAGCGCCCGCGCAGTGAGATCGAAGAAGACGCTGAAGGCAAAGCGCGCGCGCTCCTCCAAGGTTCCCTCCTTCCCTGGGGCGGATCTAGAGGCATCATCAAGACCAGCCTTGTCGAGCATCCATGTTCGCTCGTTCAGTACGATGAGCTGGCGATTTAGTTCGATCACGGAAGCGAAGCCGATGTCGTTACCCCAGACGTCTTCGGCCGTAAACGTGAAGTCGAAATCGGCCGGGAGCCAGATTTCAGCGCTCCAGAGAAGTGCTGAGTATCGCGTGCGACTCTGGGACTTCTGAAACGCAGGGTACTCGTCGCATGTGTAGGGCACCGTTTCGGGGAGGGGATGGGAGGGGTGATCATCGTGGGCCGCCCAAATGAGTAGCGACGAATAGCAGTCCCAATTGGGCCTGTCAGTGAAGTAGGGTTCGAGCGCCGACTCCGCCCAATCCAAAGGTGGAAGACGTTGGGCAGCGAGGCTCGATTCCAGAAGCGCTCGCCAGGTGAGAACCATAGCCTTTGCTTGCTCAGCGTCAGGTGATGGTTGATCGTTGTGGCGGATGACGGAATGCGAGACGCCGTGCTCGCGCGCCCATCTTTGCATTACAGTCTCCCACTGGCCGCTGTAGTACCTAGCGAGCGGACCGACATAGACGTCTAGTCCCACGACAGTCTCCTTCCTAGCGTGGTCGCGTGGAGGGCCGAGAGCGGTTTGGGCCTCCCCGCCGGCGTAGAATCGCGGTGCAGCGCTGCCTCCATCCGCATCGGGCGAACGGCCTGCCGGTCTGCCGCGAAGCCCGCTGACGCGGTCTCGCTGCATGCCACCCACCCTCCGCCGATCACAACGTTCCGGTTGGCGACGCGGCGGGCTTCGTCGGCAGCACCGGCTCGTTCGACACGAGCGCCCATTGCGATGCCGCAGGGCCCTGACGGCGAAGCCATCGGGGACCACAGCCTCAGGCTGCGCCAGCACCACGCCGGTCCAGCCGAAACGCGCTCGCCAGACCGCATGACGAGCGCGGCGAAGCGCGGCATCCGCAAGGGGAAGCCCGCCTCCTGCAGGGTCCGGCCAGCGGATACTCGATCGGCGTCGCTCATGGTGCTGTCCCGGGCGTCAGCTGCATGTCGTTCACCAGCCCAACGTGCGCTCGCGCCGCCGCTGTCGCCGCGGCAAACGGGCTTTGGAGTGTGACGATGCAGGTGAGGCCCCCTGAGCGCACGACGTCGTGGCGTTGAATCCATTCCGCGTCCGCGTGGCGATACGAGACGCGGATCCATTCAGAGCGCGCGGTTGTGCCCCGCTCGATGACAACTTGTCCGGGCGCGACGAGCTGCTCCATGACTGGAGCGGTGCGCGGAGTCTGGACGAAGATGACTGCCTGATCAGGGCCCAGAATGTCGAACGGGAGTTCCCCGGGCACTCCCGTTGCCGACGCGACCCAGCCGGGCAAGAGCGGAAGTCGGTAGATCGACGTCTCGAGCCACCATTGCGGCCACGCGGGGCCTGACACGACGTCCGCCACGTCGCCCAGCGTCGCAGTGTTCGGCGAGAGCTGGCTTCGATAGCCGCCACCATCCGGCGTCACCCTGGCAAAGTACCAGTTGCCCTGATCTTCGCACTCGGCGTCCAGTTGGTCAGGATCCGATCCGAGAGCGAATCGGTACGGCGCGGTCTTGGGAATCACCCTCAGGCCATACCCGGACGCGACCGCGAGTATGTGTGCGTGAGCCACCATCACCTCTCTCTAGCCAGTTCCACTGTTCCACTCATGAGCGACGCCGCCCGCTTCTGCCGAACGATTTGACGCTGAGCTGCCGGCCCGGCGCCGAGGTCCCGGCGACGCGAGAAGGGGCCGCCGCGGGGGGCTCGAAATCGGGGACGACCCCGCGGCGGCCCCGGGCTTCGGTCTTGGCCCGAGGCCGACGGAGCACCCTGACCGGGTCCGGACAGCTCCAGCGGCGGGTTGGGCAGGACTCCACGGCGTCTTCCAGCTCATCGGACTCGATTCCCTCTCCGGCGAAACGCCCGACGAGAATCGCCCACGTTCCCCGCCTTGTCCAGAGGCAACCGGAAG
>CAYLJT010000175.1:0-11953 GCA_964383995.1 uncultured Polyangiaceae bacterium | reverse complement strand
GGGGTACATGCCTGTCAGCGGCTCGACGTCGTAGTTGAAGTCGATGAGCAACGCCTTGCCGTGACCCGTCTCTACAAAGCAGTTGGCGTGGCCGTCGAACAGCGGCTCGGGGGCGTCGCCGCGGGTTACCTTGTCCAGGTTCTCGAGGAACGCCTCGGCCTGGAAATGCGCGACGCTGCCGGCCTTCGACGTCGGGTAGGCGCCCGCGTCGCCCAAGACGTAGATGTCCTCGTAGCCCTTCGCGCGCAGCGTGCGCGGATCGGCGTGGACGTAGTCCGCTTCGTCTCCCATGTTGGACCTTGCCACGTAGGGGGCCCCGCCGTGGCTCGGGATCGACACCAAGAGGTCGTAGGGCTCCTCGCGCTCGTCGTACGAACGCACGAGCTTCTTCTCACCGTCCACCTCGGCGGTCATGAACTCGGACACGAGCTGAATTTTCTTCTTCTTCAGCAAATCCCCGAGCGCCTCCGCCGCCACGGGCTTCGTGAAGGCCGATTCCAGAGGAGTGACATAGACGAGCTCGACGCGGTCACGAATGCCACGCTTCGTGAAGTGCTCATCGGCCAAGAAGAGCATTTCCATGGGCGCCACGGGGCATTTGATGGGCATTTCAAAGACGTTGACCACGAAGCGCCCGCCGTCGAAATTGGCAATCGCGTCGCGCAGCGTCGTCGCGCCTCGCAGCGTGTAGAACTCGAATGCGCTGGTCTCCCAGCCGACGCCGAGGAGCCCCGGTGTGGCCTGGGGTCGAATCATCGCGCCCGAAGCCAACACGAGGATATCGTAGGACAGCGTCGTGCCGTCGGAGAGGCGCACGTGCTTGCTGTCGGGCTCCACGAGCTCGACGCTCTTTTTGACCCACTCGATCCCGGGGCGGAAGGTGTCTTGCCGCGCGCGAGAGAGCTCATTGGGCTCGGCCTCGCCGAACGGTAGAAACAAGAGCCCGGGTTGATAAAGGTGTTCTTCCTCGGGATCGACGACCGTGATGGTCCAGTCGTCGCCGAGGCGTTTGCGGGATCCGTTGGCCACAACCGTGCCCGCGGTGCCAGCACCAAGGACAACGAGCTTCTTCATCGTGATCTCCCGGCGGGAAACGGCGAGCGCCGCACGTCACCGCCTTCGCCCCAGCAGGCCAGCATCGGCCATGCCAGGACGATTCAGGGCAACTATCGCGTTGCTACGCTCCGACTGCGCGCAAAACAGCGTGGGACCTGCAGCGCTTGCGCCTGAAGGTCAGCCTTCTCCGCTGCTGATCCCGTAGCGCTTAAGTTTCTCGTACAAGGTCCGTAAGCCAATCCCAAGGCGTTCGGCGGCCTTTCGGCGGTTGCCGCCGAGCTCGCTCAAGGCACGCTCGATGGCCTTGCGCTCCATGGCGTCGAGCGTGTCCGCGTCATCGACAGGCTTTGATGCAGTTTTTGCGGCCCTGCGTGCAGGAAACAAGAGGTCCTCGCGGATCTCTTCGCCTTCGGCGAGGATCGCCGCGCGTTCGAGGGTGTTCGAGAGCTCACGCACGTTGCCCCGCCAAGGCGCCTGGACCAAGGCTTGTTTGGCCCCTTCGGTGAGGGACAGGCGCGGTCGCCCAACGTGGCTCGCGATGCGCGGCAACAGGGCCTCTGCGATAGGCACGATGTCCGTCGGCCGATCGCGGAGCGGCGGTAGCTCGACGGGGAAAACGGCCAGTCGATGATAGAGGTCCTCGCGGAACGTGCCATGGTCGACCATCTGCTCCAGATCGCGGTTGGTGGCGGCGACGATGCGGACATCTGCTGCCAGCGTGCGGGCCCCGCCGACGCGCTCATAGGCACGCTCCTGGAGCACCCGCAACAGCTTTGCTTGCAGACTGGCCTGGAGCTCACCCACCTCGTCGAGGAAGAACGTGCCGCCCTCCGCCAGCTCGATGCGCCCCTTGCGCGTGGCGAGGGCCCCCGTAAACGAGCCTTTTTCGTGACCAAACAGCTCGCTCTCCAAAAGCTCCGCCGAGAGCGCGGCGCAATTGATGGCCACAAAGGGCTTGTCCGCCCGCTTGCTCCAGCGATGAATGGCGCGCGCCGCGAGCTCCTTGCCGGTGCCGCTCTCCCCCACCACAAGCACTGTCGCGTCGGTGGCGGCCACTTTGCGCAAGGCCTCGACCACGGGCGCCATCGCCGGAGCGCCGTAGGTGAGTGGCAGTGGCGCCGTGTCCTTCTCGGCGCCCTCTGCGCTCGCCGCCGTCCCCCGGTGCGAAAGCGCCCTCGACGCCAACGCGCGGAGCGCCTGCGGGCTCGCCACGGGCTTTTGCAGGTAGTCGAAGGCCCCGAGCTTCATCGCCTCGACCGCCGTCTCCACGGAGCCATGGGCGGTCAACAGGATCACGGCGAGGTCCGGGTCGAGCTCGCGAGCCGCGCGGAGCAGCGCCACGCCCGTCATTTTGGGCATGTTCAAATCGGTGATGAGCAGATCGAAGCGCCTACGACCGAGCTCGGCCAGGGCCTTCTGCCCATTCTCTGCCTCACAGCAGGTGTGTCCGTCACCCTCCAGGGCTTCGGCCAAAAAGGCGCGGACGTCTTCCTCGTCGTCGACGACCAGAATCGTGGCCATGGCGGAGGCTTAGCCGCGCGGGCGCGGGCTGTCCATGGAGTGCGGAATCCGCAGCCCCGCACGCTGCGAAACCCGCAGCAGGAGCAGCCGAACGTAAGAAAATCCGCGAAAAATTGCGCTTTGGCGGGGGCGTCAGCGGGCTCGTCACGTTGGCTCGCCCGTTGCTCAAGGAGCTACCAACGGCGCGCGACAGCGCCAAAGACCCCCACGGAGGATATCATGCGTCCCATCGTCTCCATTGTTGCTCTTCTGGCTTCGGTCGCTCTCGTCGGTTGCCTCGGCAGCACTGACACCGAGGTGGAGAGCCCGGCCACCGCCGAGGAGACTGCCACCCTCGTCGATGCCAATCCCGCCGCTCCTCAAGGTCAGGACCGCGTCATCACCGCTGCTGACTTCGTCGCTCGCGCGACGCAACACATGAAAGAGGCCGACGCGAACAACGACGGCGTGTTGACGAAGGAAGAGCTCCAGGCGCACAGGCCCGCTAGGCCCCACGGTCCGCCCGATATGGACGCGGACAAGGATGGTAAGATCACCGTCGCCGAGGGCGACGCCATGGCAAGGCGGCACTTCGCCATGATGGACCGAGACAAAGACGGCCTCGTTCCGGTCGCCGAGCTACCTCCGCCTCCGCCTGGAGCGCCCGCGTTCGACGTCGACGCGAACCACGACGGCAACATCACCGTCGAAGAGCTGATCGCTGCCCACCGCGCCCATTTCAAAGAGCGCGACGCTAACAACGATGGGGAGCTGACGGGCGACGAGCTGATGCACCGCGGACCTCCGGGCGATCGTCCCGAGCAGGGTGAGCGTGGACCGCGCGGCGAGCGCGGCCCCCGAGGCGAACGCGGCCCCGGCGACGGTATGCAAGGTCCCCGCGGCCACCGCGGCCCGCCTCCGTTCGAAGAGCTGGACGCCAACAAGGATGGTCAGGTAACGCTCGCGGAGATGCAGGCCAGCGCGCAAAAGCACTTCGCGGAGCTGGACAAGAACAGCGACGGTCAGCTCAGCGGCGACGAGCTACCCAAGCACGGCATGCGCGGCCCCGGCCCGCACGGTCCCCGCGGCGAAGCGCCTCCCCCGCCCCGCTAGCTCACCTGTCACGCGAAGAAACGGCCGCGCTCCCGGGTCCAGCGACCCGGGAGCGCGTTTTTTCATGGAGCACCAAATGGCCGTCTTTCATGCCGTCTTCGCGCCCTTGCCAGGAACCTAACCGGGAGCCCGCTCGGGGAGGGTGATCTGGAAGAGCGCGCCTCCCTCGGGGTGATTCCTGGCGTGCAGCGTTCCGCCGTGCTTCTCGACGATTAGCCTGGCCACCGCCAGGCCGAGACCGGTG
Organism: uncultured Polyangiaceae bacterium; assembly: GCA_964383995.1. Classification (GTDB taxonomy): domain Bacteria; phylum Myxococcota_A; class Polyangia; order Polyangiales; family Polyangiaceae; genus CAYLJT01. Next base: position 8,040 of record CAYLJT010000175.1, on the reverse strand, counting down.
CCGCGCGTCCGCGTCGTGTGAAAGGCCTCGAAGATGGCCTCTTCTTGGCCGGGGGCGATGCCCTCCCCGTGATCGCGGACGGTCAGCACGAGGTTCTTCTCTACCATGCTGCCATGAATTTCGACGGGATCGTCCGCGGACGACGCGTCGAGCGCATTGCGGCACAGGTTGGTAAGGACCTGCTCCATGCGCGGCGCGTCGAGGGAGAAGCTGGCTGGTAGGTTGGCAAGGTCGAGCGTGAAACGATCGGCGCCGAGCTCCGCCACCACCCGCTCGACCAAGCTCGACGGGCTCGTGGGCTCGCGGGTCAGCTTTCCTGAGCGGACGAACTCGAGGAGCGTGCTGGTCAGATCTTCCAGGCGCTTGGCGGAAGCGACGATGCGCTCGGCCTTTTTTTGCTGGCGACTACCGGCCTCGAGCTGCTCGACGAGGAGCTGCGCGTGGCCCTTCAGGGAGGTCAGCGGATTGCGCAGCTCGTGGGCCAAAACCGCGCTCATCTCGCCGAGGGCGGCCAGGCGTTTTTCCCGATTCATGCGCTCGCGCGACTGCTCACGACGGCGAATCTGACCCGCGAGGACCCCCGCCGCGCCGATGATGACGAGGGCGCCAAAGGCGCTCGCGCCGAGGTTTTGCAGGGCACCTGACTCCAGACCCTCGGCGACCTTGGGCTCGAACTCGATGACGACCGCTGGGATGAGGTGGGGCCCTGGAGGCGGGGGCTTGCGACGTCCAGGTCGCATCGGAACCGGCGCGCTCTGGAGCATCCTGACCACGTCTCCCTGGTCGGTGATGATGACCGTTGGCTCGGAGGGAGGACGCTCCACGGGACCGCTCGCGGTTCCCCCGGAGACGATCGGCGTTCCGTCGGGGTTGAGGAAGGCCAGGAAGGTGATGCCGCTGTCCTCCTCGTCGTCGAGAAACGCGGCCACCTCCTCGGAGGTAGGGGGCCTTCCGATCGGACCGAAGCGCGCGCGCGCCTGGGTCAGGAGCGCCTCTCCCTGCCCACGCGCCAATGTCAGCGATGCTTCCTGGATGCGCGCGTAGCTCGACCACGAGCTCAAGAGGAGCGCCGCAGAAGCCGCGACAGCGGTGGCCAACAGACCCCACCCAGAGCCCGGTCCCCGGGGCTCGTCGCTGTGCGTGGAAGACGGCAGCATGACGGCCACCATAGCGCAAGGCGGGCCCATGTCATCCTCCAATCCTCTACCCACCGGCTGAATTCTTTCCTACCCGCCGGGGCATGAGCGACGGGCTGCGCCTTTCGCACGGGATCGAGTGCGGAAACCGCAGCTCGCACTGTCAGACGGGCGAAATGCGGCATTTTTACGCGAAAAGTCCCAGATCGGTGCGCGGCGCGGGTCTGGCCTACCCATTGCTGTATGGGTAGACGACGGCGCACGACAGCGCCGCAAACCCCTGGAGGATACCATGCGTCCCATCGTTGCCATCAGCGCTCTCTTCACCTCTGTCATGTTGCTCGCCGGAACCGCCGCCGCCGATGGCAAGGACAAGCCGGCCGAGACGGGCGCAGGGCAAGACGCCAAGGCGCGAAGCGTCAGCCTGTCCGAGTTCGTCGAGCGCGCGACGAAGCGCATGAAGATGGCCGACAAGAACAAGGACGGTGTGCTCACGAAGGAAGAGCTCGCCGCGCGGCGGCCCAAGAAGGACGCAGCCGATGGCAAGGACGAAAGCGGTAAGAAGGAAGGCAAGCGTGGCCCCAAGGACGGAGAGCACGCGAAAGATGGCGGCAAAGACAAAGGCAAGGACGGCAAGAAGGACCACGCCGGCCGCGTCAAGCGCCCCTCGTTCGAAGAGCTCGACGCCAACAAGGACGGTCAGGTCACCGTAGCCGAGGTGGAGGCCAGCGCGAGGCAGCGCTTTGCCACCCTCGACAAGGACAAGGACGGTCAACTGACCGCAGCCGAGCTGCCGCGGCTCGGAAAGCACGGGCGCAAACAGCGCGGCGAGGCCGCACCCTCCGGCCGCAAGGGGCGGGCGCCAAGCCCCACCACGGACGCCTAGGGCCCGTCAGCCAGCGTGGCCTCCCCGAGCCCCCGCTTCAAACAGCCTATCAGAAACAACCGGTCGTCGAGCAGGCACTGCCACAGTTGAGCTCGCAGCTCGTGGCAGTGCTGCAGTCGTAACAACAGCCGACGCCGCAGCCCACCGTGCACTCCGAGCTGCCGCACTGGATGTTGCAGCCCGTATTGCACGCCGTTTCGCACTTCGTTGCGGTCCCGCACAGCAGCGTGCAACCGGTGCCCGCGCAAATGAGCTTGCAAGGCTTGGTGCCCGAGCAGGTGCACGTCTGCCCCGTCGAACAGTTGATCGTCTCCACGTCTTCGATCCCGCCCCCCGCCTCGCCTCCATCCCCACCCGAGCTCGACGCTTTCAGGTCCCAATCGAGGAAGCAGGCGGGCGCGGACAAGGCCAGGCAAATCGCCAAGCTTGCCGCGAAAAACCGGGAGAAAAAGCGCATTTCGGCGGCATGCTAGCACGACTTGGGGCCCTTTGACCGGGCTCGTGTTGGCCCGGGCTGGCGACGTGCCCGCGAACCCAGGGGGCGCAAAAACGCCCTTTTATCAATTGTCTGACAACGCTCAACAAACCCTGATAAACCATAGCGAGGCGGCTGTTCGTTTCCTCGGTGGATCATGGCTTCGACCCTGTGTGCGCGCTTTTTGGCGCTCAACCTCGCGATGAGCGTGCTGATTTCGGCGGCCGTCGCTCACGCCGACGACAAGGCCGATGCGGCAGCGGCGTACGACCGCGGTACCGTGGCGTTCGAGCGCGGTGACTGGGCCGAGGCGGCGCGGGCTTTCGCCGAAGCCGATGCGCTCTTGCCCAACCCCTCCGCCCTGGAGTCGGCGCTGCGCTCGGCGCAGCGAACCGGCGATCCGGCCCTAGTGATGGACCTCTGCGATCGGGCGAGCGCGCGCTCTTCGCCCACCCTGCAAGCCCTCGCCGCAGAGGCGCGTGCGGAGGCGGAGACCAAGGTGGGAAGGCTCGTCGTCCATTGCAACGGATGCAGCGCGAAGATCGCGGAGAGGGCGTTGCCGCTCGACGTTCTCACCTGGCTCGCCGCGGGAGATCACGTGCTCGTGGTGGAGCAGCAGGGGCGCACCGAGCGCTACGTCGTGCACGTCGACCGGGGCGCCACCGTGCGTTGGGAAGCCCCCCTGACCCAAGAGCCCGCAAGCGCAGCTCCTGCGCCTCCCCCGGTGGAGCCGCCTGCTCCCGCGCTCGCGCCCAGCCCGCCCAGCGCGGCCCCGCCGCCCCCCGCGATGCCCCTGCCTGAGCCCGAGCGAGAAGGCGTTCCGCCGGTCGTATTTTGGGTCGGCGCGGGGCTGACGGTCGCCCTGGGGGGCGTCGCGGCCGTGTCGGGCATAGACACGCTCGACAAGCACTCTGCCTTCGAGGACGGCCAAACAGAGGCCCTGCAAACGGAGGGGATGAGCTCCCAAACACGCACCAACGTGCTTATTTTCTCCACGCTGGGCGTCGGCCTTGCGACGGCCGTGGTAGGCCTCTGGATCGTCGACTGGGACAGTGGCAAGGACCGATCTTCCCAGGTCCCAACCACCGTCTTCAGGTTTTGACGGAGGCCCGATGTCACTATCGGCCAAGTCCAACGACGACCCGATCGAGTCGAAGCGTTACGAGCTTTTGACCAAGATCGCCTCGGGCGGTATGGCCACCGTCTACCTGGGTCGCCTGCGGGGTGGGGCGGGTGTTTGGCGCCTCTGCGCGCTCAAGCGACCCATGCAGGACAGGCTCGACGACAAGGACTTTCGCCGCATGTTCGTCGAGGAAGCGCGGCTCGCCTCGAAGATCCACCACCCCAATGTGGTGGCCGTGCTCGACGTGGAAGAGAGTGGGTCCGACCTGTTGCTCGTGATGGACTATGTGGAAGGCACGAGCCTCGCCGACCTGATGAGCTTCCAGGCCAAAGAGACGCGGCCCTTGCCAGCCCGCATCGCCGTACGAATTGGCCTGGACGCCTGTGCCGGACTGCAAGCCGCCCACGCGCTCACCGACCCATCGGGGCGCCCGCTGCACCTCGTCCATAGGGATATCTCCCCGCAAAACATCCTGGTTGGCATCGACGGGATGGCGCGCATTACAGACTTCGGCATCGCCAAGAGCGTCGTCTCTGCCATCTCCACGACCACCGGCGGGCTCAAGGGCAAACTGTCGTACATGGCGCCGGAATATATCGAGAAGCGCGTCCATGATGCGCGCAGCGACGTGTTCGCGTTGGGCGTCACGTTGTGGGAAGCCTTGACACAACAACGACTCTTCCGCAGCGACAACGAGCTTGACACCATCACCCGTATCGTCGCCATGGAAGCTCCACCCCCCTCCAGCGTCGCGCCCTGGCTCGGCGGCCGCATCGACGGCGTTTTCGAGCGTGCGCTCGCCAAAAACCCCGAGCACCGCTTTCAAACCGCCGCCGCCTTTGGAGAGGCGCTGGAGACGGCAGCGCGTAAGGACGACCTGATCGCGAAGGCGAGCGAGGTCGGAGCCCATGTGGCGGCGGTGGGAGGTCCAACGCTGGAGAAGCGACGCAGTCTCGTTCAGGCCCGGGTGCTTGACGACCCGGCAACGTCGGACGGGAGCCCGCACAACGGGCTTTCGCACGAGCGGACGACGACGCCTGAGCAGCCGGCCCGCAGGGTCATCGGCGCGCCGCAACCCAGCGCGGAGCGCGAGGATAGCCACGACGCCGGACCGTCCAGCCACGCGTTGACACCGAAGGATCTTACCTTTCCAGCCGGCGTGCCTCGCCCGCGAAATACGGCGTTGATCGTGGGTGTGCTCGTGCTCGCCACGGGCCTCGGCATCGTCGCCGGGGTATGGTGGACCTTCCCTCGGAGTCAAGCTTCGGCTGACGCGCTTCCAACGACCTCCCCGAGCACCACGAGCGCCACCTCGGCCGTGCCCTCGGCCTCGACGCCCCCAGCCGCTGCTTCGGCGCCTGCTGAGCCGGTGGTGGTGCCGGCGGCAGCGGACGCGAGCATCTCGCCCCCGCCGAGCATCCCATCGCGGACCCCGCGTCCGCCTTCGCAAACGGCCCAGGCCGCCCCCCGCTCGTCCCCGGCATCCGCCCTACCTCCCAACCCGTACCGCTGACCTGCCATGCGCAAATCGTGCCTTTTTCTGCTTTTTTTGGCCGGCTGTGGTGCCCCGGCCCTGACCGCCAGCGCACCAGACCACAGCGCTCCCCCACCGCCTCCCATCCAGAAGGGCACGAGCTCGGATCCTACCCGTGGCAAGCCCGGGCCCCGCGTGGACGACGAGACGCCTTTGACTGGAAAAGAAGCTCTGAATGAGCAGGCGGAGCGAGACAAAAAAGAAAAGTTGCCCGGAGGGGGACCCACCGACAGCGCGCTGACCCCGGCAGCCTCGACCGCCCCCGCAGGACATCTTCCTCCCGAGGCGATCCAGAGAGTGATGCGCAAGATCTTCCCATCCATCAAGGCGTGTTACGAACAGGGGTTGACCAAGGATCCGAACCTGGAAGGGTCGATCCGCGTTCGCTTCGTGATTGGTAAGGACGGCAGGGTGCGCGATGTCTCAGACGAAGGCGCCGTGCAGGCCTCGCCGCTCGGCGATCCGTTGGCCAGCGCGCGGGGCAACACGGAACCGATGCCAGACAAAGACGTGACCGCCTGTGTGATCGCCGAGGTGGAACGGCTCGCCTTCCCACCCCCCGACGGGGGGGTGGTGGCGGTGGTCTATCCGATCATCCTGTCGCAGGGAGAATAGCGACGCTACTGGCAGACCACGAAGCCGGTCTGCACGCTCTCGGAGCTGTTGAAGAGGCAGGTCCCGCAGCCACGGTTGACGTACCCGTTGGTGTCATCCATCGGAATGGGATCCAAGCCGCCGTTGCCGGAGATGTTGAGGGGAGACAGGGAAGACTCTGGAATCGCCGCGTCGATCCAGGATCCGCCGCTGTTCAGGTAGCCCGCGGCCGCGTTGTTGGCGAAGAAGTTGGCGAAGAAGAAGGTGCCGTTCGACGACGCTGCGAGCACGAAATTGCGCAACACGTCGGCGTCGTACGGCGTCTTGACCGCGAAGGGTTGGGTCCCTGGTGGACAACCGTTCTTGATGCTGTTCCAGTCGTTCTGAACGGTGCTGCCAATGACCAGGACAGGCGGCGGCGGAGCCGAGCCGGCGCACACCGCGTGTCCCGTCTCGATGGCCTCGAAGCTCGACAAGAGGCAGGTCGAGCCGCAGCCCCGGTTAGCGAAGCCCACCACGTCGTTGACGGGGATCGGATCCAGGTTGGCGTTGCCGGCGATGCCCAGGGGGGCGAGAGCGCTCTCCACGATGCCGGCGTCCGAGAAGGTCGCCGGGCCGCTGAGCCAGCCCGCCTGGGTGTCGTTCGCGAAGAAGTTTGCGTAGTAAAACTCCCCTACCGTCGACGCCGCGTACACATACGCGCGGAGCGTGTCCGCGTCGGCCTGGGAGTGCACCTCGAAGGGCGTCGTGCCACCTGGACAACCGCCACGAATGCTCGCCTCGTCGTTCTGGACGATGCTCCCCGTGAACAGTCCGAGGGGTGCCGGCGGATCCATCGTACAGATCGCGACCCCATTCTCCACGGCCTCGAAGCTGCTCAACAGGCAAGTGTTGCCGCAACCACGGTTGACGAACCCTACCCCACCTTGCATCGGGATGGGGTCGATGTTGGCGTTGCCCGTGATGTTCATGGGCGCGAGGGTACTCTCCACGACGGACGCGTCGTACCAAGCGTTGCTCGTGGCAAGGTAGCCCGCGGCCGTGTTGTTCGCGAAGAAGTTCGCGAAGTAATAGGTGCCACCGCCCGCCGCGAGCACCCACGAGCGCACCGTCTCGACGTCCCAGGGTGAGGCCACCACGAAGGGCGACGAGCCCAACGGACAACCCGACGCGATGCTTGGGAAGCTGTTTTGCACGGTGTTTCCGGCGAAGAGGAGCGGGGCCGGAGGAGGCGTGCCTTGACAGACCACCCTACCCGTCTCGATGGTCTCGGAGCTGTTGAGCAGACAGGTGCCGCAACCCCGGTTGACGAACCCCAACGTGTCCTTCATCGGGATCGGATCCAACCCGCCGTTGCCCGAGATATCGAGGGGAGCCAGCAGGGCCTCGTTGATCTGGCTATCCACGAACGAGCCCCCCGAGGTCAGGTAGCCCGCCACGGCGTTGTTTCCGAAGAAGTTGGCGTAGTAGTAGGTGCCGTTGGACGACGCGGCCATCACGAAGCTCCGCAGGGTGTCCGCGTCCGTCTGAGACATGACGGGGAACGGAGTCGAGCCGGCGGGGCAAGCGGCCGAAATGCTCGCGAAGTCGTTCTGTGCGTAGCCGCCGACGAACAGGCTCGGGCCGGGGCAAGCGGCACAGGGACCGCCGCAATCGACGCCGAGCTCGCCCTGATTCTGCATACCGTCCGAGCAACACGCTTGGGCAGGTCCGCCACAAACGCCCGCCTGGCAGACATCGGCGCCGGTGCACGCGTCACCGTCGTCGCACGTCGTCCCGTCTGCGACCGGGGGATTCGAGCACACGCCGGTCTGCGTGTCGCAGACACCTGCCGTATGACAAGCGTCGAGCGCGCCGCACACCACCTGCCCTGCGCCCACGCAGGTCCCCGCTTGGCAAGCGTCAATCGTGGTGCACGCGTCACCGTCGTCGCACGTCGTCCCGTCTGCGACCGGGGGATTCGAGCACACCCCGGTTTGCGTGTCGCAGACACCAACCGCATGACAAGCGTCGAGGGCGCTGCAGGTCACCGGGCTCGCGCCCACGCAGGTCCCCGATTGGCAGGTGTCCACCGTGGTGCAAGCGTCGCCGTCGTCACACGGCGTACCAAAGAGGGCGACAGGGTTCGAGCAAATACCCGTGCTCGGGTTGCAGACACCGGCGACATGACACGCGTCGAGGGGGGCGCAGGTGACGCCCGCACAGGGGTTGGAGCAAGGTGCGCACGGGCCACCGCAATCTACCCCCGTCTCGGTGCCGTTCTGGATGCCATCGGCGCAGCTCGCGGGTGCG